>DASTQG010000405.1:0-29301 GCA_035761885.1 Steroidobacteraceae bacterium
CGCGCTCGAGGGCGAGGCGCGCCAGGTGCTCGAGGTCGCCGAGAACAGCGAATCCTCGGCACGCTTCCGCCTGCGCACGCTCACGAAGCTGGGCCCTGCGAAGCTTCGCTTCACCGCGAGCAGCGGCGAGGCCAGCGCTCGGCGCACGATCGGCCTCAGCGTCCGGCCGGCGACGCCGTTCATGACCACCACCGCGGCGGGCTCGCTGCGCAAGAGCAGCCTCGATGTGCCGATCGAGCGCTCCATGTATCCGGAGCACCGCACGCTCGAGGCAAGCCTGTCGCTGCTGCCGCTCGCGATCGGCCACGGCCTGGTGGTCTATCTCGACAACTATCCGTACCTGTGCACCGAGCAGCTCGTCAGCCGCGCCGTGCCCGCGCTGGTGCTCGCCGAGCGCCCCGAGTTCGGTGCGCTGCAGGCCAGGGGCGGCGCGACGATCGAAGATCTCATGAGCGAGCTGCGGCAGCGGCAGAACGACGCGGGTGCGTTCAAGCTCTGGCCGGGCGGCAACCAGGTCGCCGAGTTTCCGTCCCTGTACGCCCAGCATTTCCTGCTGGAGGCGCTGGAGATGCGTCGCTCCGTGCCCGACGACGTGGTGCACGCCGCCAACGGCTGGCTGCGGCAGCTCGCCGCGCGCGATGGCGACAACCTCGCCGAGGAGCGGCACAGCGCCTACGCGATCTACCTGCTGGTGCGCCAGGGCCATGTGATGTCCACGCAAGCCGCGCGCCTGCACAAGCGGCTGCGTGAGCGTTACAAGGGCGAGTGGGAGCAGGATCTCGCTGCCGCGTGGCTCGCGGCCGCGTATCGGCTCATGCGCCAGGAGAGCGACGCCACGCGCACCGTCGGCGATCTCACGTTCGGATCGGGTCAGCGCACCGACGCCTACAGCGATTCGATGACGCGCGACGCGCTGCTCCTGTACGTGCTCTCGCGTCACTTCCCCGAACGTCTGCCCGCGCTGCGCGCACAGGTGCTGGAGAGCATCGTGGGACGCGTCAACCGCAACCTCTATCACTCGCTGTCCGCCGGGACGACACTGCTCGCGCTCGACCGCTACGCCCGTGCGCTTCCACCCGAGGCCGCGAGCGGGCTGCGCGCCGACGAGATCCTGCGCGACAAGCGGCTGCGGCGACTGGAGCTGCCCGCTTCACTCCTGCCGAAGGTGGATTTCACCGACGACGCGGTGGCGCTGCGCTTCACCAGCGGCTCGAACCTCAACGCCTACTACGCGGTGACGCTCGCGGGCTTCGACCGCAACGCGCCCGTGCAGGAGATCCGCGACGGCTTCGAGATCCTGCGCGAGTACCTCGACACCGACGGCAGGCCGGTCGCGAAGGTCAAGCTCGGCGAGCAGCTGGACGTGCGGCTGCGCTACCGCGCGCTGGATCGCAAGACGATCACCGACGTCGCTCTGGTCGACCTGCTGCCCGGCGGCTTCGAGCTGGTGATCCCGCCGCGCGAATCGCTGTCGACGCTGTACCAGGCTGGCCCGACCGACAGCGCGTCGGATGTACCGGCCGCCGACAGCTACCAGTCCTGCACGTTCTGCAGTGCGACTTCGCGGACCTGGCTGCAATACGCCGATGCGCGCGAGGATCGCGTGGTCTTTTACGCAAACCTCGACGGCAATTTCCACGAGCTCACCTATCGCATCAAGGCGACCAACGTCGGCCAGTACGCCGTGCCGCCCGCGTATGGCGAAGCGATGTACGACCGCAGCTCGCGGGCCCGTTCGCTGGCCGGCTCGATCGAGGTGATCCGGCCATGAAGAAGTGGGTGATCGGGCTGGGCGTGCTGCTCGCGGCGTGTTGCGCGCTCGCCGCCGTGCGCTTCGCGCCGCGCCCGCCGCTGTCGGCGTCGATTCCTTCGTCGACGGCGGTGCTCGATGCGAACGGTCGGCTGTTGCGCCTGACCCTGGCGGCGGACCAGCAGTACCGGCTCTGGACTTCGCTCGAAGACATCTCGCCCGATCTGATCGAAGCACTGCTGCTGTACGAGGACCGTCACTTCCACCGCCACCTGGGCGTGAATCCGATCGCCGCGGTGCGCGCGGCGGCCGCGACGTTCTCGGGGGGCACGAGGCGCGGCGCCTCCACGCTCACCATGCAGCTCGCGCGCCTCAAGTACGACCTGAACACCCGCCACGTGAGCGGCAAGCTGCGCCAGATGGTTTGTGCGCTCTGGCTCGAAGCGCGCTATTCCAAGAGCGAGCTGCTCGAGGCGCACCTGAACCTCATGCCCTACGGCGGCAACGTGCAGGGCGTCGGCGCGGCGAGCCTCATCTATTTCGGCAAGCGGCCCGGCGACCTCTCGCTGGGCGAAGCGTTGACCCTGGTCGTCATCCCGCAGTCGCCCGCGCGGCGCAATCCCGGCGCCGGCGCGGAGCCCGCGGATCTCGTGGCCGCGCGCGCGCGACTGCTCGAACAGTGGACGCGCCTGCATCCACTCGCGCGTGAACGGGCGCTGGCGTCCTTGCGCTATGCGGGTCCTCGCAACCTGCCGTTCGAGGCGCCGCACCTGGTCGATGCCATGCTCGCGCGCGAGCGCCCGGGCATCGGCGACCCGCGCCGCATCCGGACCACTCTCAACCTGACCCAGCAGCGATTGCTCGAACGCGTGCTCGGAAACTACGTGAGCGAGCGCAATCGCGTCGGTATCCGCAACGCCTCCGCGCTGCTGGTGGACCATCGCGACATGAGCGTGCGCGCCGTGGTCGGCTCGGCGCGTTTCTTCGATCCCGATATCGCCGGGCAGGTGAACGGCACCCTCGCCAGGCGCTCACCGGGATCCGCGCTCAAGCCGTTCATCTATGCGCTCGGTATCGACCAGGGCCTGATCCATCCGCTCACCGTGCTCGAGGACGCACCCACCTCGTTCGGGCCGTTCAGTCCCGAGAACTTCGACGGCCGCTTCGTCGGTCCGGTGAGCGCCACGCAGGCGCTGGTGCGCTCGCGCAACGTGCCGGCGGTCGCGCTCTCGGCGCGGCTGCGGCAACCCTCCTTCTACCAGTTCCTGCAGTCGGCGGGCGTTGCGCGCATGCAATCCGAACGCCATTACGGTCTCGCGCTCGCGCTCGGCGGCGGCGAAGTGACGATGGAAGAAACCGCCGTGCTGTACGCGATGCTCGCGCAGCGCGGCGTCCTGCGACCCCTGCGCTACCTCGCCGCGGACCCCGAGGTCGAAGGGGCGCGGTTGCTCTCGGAAGAAGCGAGCTTCATGACGCTCGACATGCTGGAGCAGAACGCCCGCCCGCACGACACGACGGTGCGGCCGCGCGGACACCTGCCGGCGGCCTGGAAAACCGGAACGTCCTGGGGTTTTCGCGACGCCTGGGCCGCCGGGGTGTTCGGTCCCTACGTGCTGGTGGTGTGGATCGGCAACTTCGACGGCAGCGGCAATCCGGCGTTCGTGGGCGCGGAAGCCGCGGCGCCGCTGTTCTTTCGCATCCTCGATGCGCTGCATGCCGCGGAGCCGGAGATGAGCGCGCCGGTGTTCCGCCAGCCCCCGAACCTCGCGCGCGTGGAAGTGTGCGCGGATTCCGGCGACCTGCCGAACGCCGATTGCCCGCGCACCGCAAGCACCTGGTACCTGCCCGGACGCTCGCCGATCCGGGTGAGCACCGTGCACCGGCGCGTATGGATCGACACCCGCACGGGATTGCAGGCGTGCGAGGCGCGCGATGGCCCCCACGTGCGCTCCGAGGTGTTTGAATTCTGGCCGAGCGACCTGCTGGCTTTGTTCGAACAGGCGGGCATGCCGCGGCGCCGTCCGCCACCGCCGGGCGACTGTGGCTCGGACGCCTTTGCCGGCAGCGCGCCCCGGATCACCTCGCCCGTCACCGCCGCGACCTACACGTTGCGCGCGGCGCGCACCGGCAGCGAAAGCGTTCCGCTGGCCGCGCGCGCGGATTCGGACGTTCGCACGCTGCACTGGTTCGTCGACGAGGCCTACGTGGGCTCGGGCGTGCCGGGCATTGCGGTGCCCTGGACGCCGCCGCGCACCGGGTCTTTCGTGGTGCGCGCGATCGACGATCGCGGCAGGGCGGACAGCCGGCCACTAAGGGTTGCGATCGTGCGGTAGAGTTGCAGCGTCCGGCAGCCCGCGCACACGCCGCACGGGCCCGAAAGGGAGGCGCTATGAGCTCGTTCTCGGTCGTCTACTGGATCGCCGGCGGTCTGCTGGTCGCCATGTTCGTGATGATGGAGATCGGGCGCAGGCTGGGCGCGCTGCGCCGGCAGCGCGATCCCGAAGGCTCTCGCGCCGGCACAGGGGTGGTCGAGAGCGCGTTCTTCGTCCTGCTCGGACTGCTGATCGCGTTCACTTTCTCAGGCGCGGCCTCGCGCTTCGACGATCGCCGCCAGCTGGTGATCGAGGAGACCAACGACATCGGCACCGCCTGGCTGCGGATCGACCTGCTGCCGGCGCAGTCGCAGGAACCGATGCGCCAGCTCTTTCGCGACTACCTGGACTCGCGCCTGAAGACCTATCGCGACGTCCAGGAGGGCCAGATGCCGCACGCCGAGCTCCAGCGTACGCGCCAATTGCAGGACGCCATCTGGAAACTGGGCGTGACCGCGATGCAGGAACAGGGTTCGCCCGCCGCCACCACGCTGTTCCTGGGGGCGCTGAATACGATGATCGACATCACCACGACGCGCTCCGCGGCGACGACGCTCCACCCTCCTCGGATCGTGTTCTTCCTCCTGATCGTGCTGGTACTCGCGGGCTCGCTGCTCGCCGGGGATGGCATGGCGGAAGGCTCGAAGCGCAGCTGGCTGCACGTGATCGGCTTCGCGTTGCTGATGTCCTTCACCGTCTACGTGATTTTCGACATCGAATATCCACGCCTGGGGTTCATCCGCGTGGACGCGATCGATCAGCTGCTGGTCGAGCTGCGCCGCTCGATGGGGTGAGCGTGCACGGGCACGCTCCCCCGGAACGCTCAGTCCTCGCTCGTGGAGAACTGAGATTCGACGAACGTGACGTTGCCGTTCCGCGCGATCGTTGCAATACCCACCTGGTAGTCCGCTCCGGGCACGAGCAGCGCCGGGGGAACAGCGAAGCTCGTGACCGACGCGGGCACGTTGACCGTGAGCGACTGCTCAGGGTCCGCCGACTCGTTCTCGAATTCCACCAGGTACTGCGCCACGCCGGGCACGGCCGACCACTGGATCGTGAGCTCTCCCGTGCCGACACTGGCGTCCGGGGCGGGATTCAGGATGACCGTGGGCTCGGGCATCTGGTGCGACAGGCGCGCGCGGCTCCGGAACTTCTCGCCGGTCACTGAAATACCGGTGAAGGTGTACCAGCCTTGCGGATAGGACGCGAGAATGGCGTCGCCCTCGGGTTCGGGCGATTCGAAGCTGAACTCGCGCAGCCCCATCACGGTGTGATCTGGGCTCGCCAGCAGCACCACGGGCCGGCCGTGCGGTGTGCGGATCGAGAGGTAGACGAGCCCGTCGTCACCGGCGAGGGCCTCGATCACGATCTCGGTGTCGCCATCCGTGGCATTGCGCTCGACCACGATCGAGGCGACTTCGAAGGGTGCGGGTGCAGGCCACCCTGCGCTCGCGGAACCGCTCAGAACGATCGCGCACGAACCCAGCATGACGGCGGCGCAGCGCCGCAGCCCGACGAAACCGGACATCGTATTCTCCCCGTGATTGCCGACTACAGTTAGACCTCTGCAGGCGGCGCAATCCATCGCGACTGGTCAGAGTTTCGCGCCGTGGGCGGCGAGCAGCTCGCGCAGCACGGAGCGGTGGCAGCGCGATTCGTCGGCGCAGTAGCAGCCGACTGAGAAATTCGTCTGGTGTGAGAGCGCTGCCAGCAGATCGAGGGCGCGTCGCGCCTCCGGTTCCTTCATCTCGGCCCGGTAGCGGCGCACGAATTTCTTCCATGCCGCCCCGGTGTCGGCGGCGAGCGCCTCTTTCAGCAAAGCCTCGCTGGGCGCGAGCTGCGGAAACCACACGTCGTAGAAGTCACGCGAGGCGTACGCGCTCTTCGGCACGCCGCGCGGAGGCCGGCGGACCGTGCCGATGCGCAGGCCCTCGTCCTTCGCGCGCGCACTGCCCAGGCGCACGATGCGGATCACGGCGCGCACCCCGAAGGCAGCGGTTTGAAGTCCTTGAGCGTGCTTTGATACTTGTACACGACGGTGAGCTCGTCACTGTCAGTGGCGCTGCGCCGGGTCGTGCTCCTGAGCCGGTAGGGCCGCAACGTGTCCGGGTCGGCAATGAGCTCGAGCGTCGTCACGACATCCATCTTGCCGCTGCCGCCCGCGTTCTTCGCCATCTGCGGGAACGTCTTGCGCAAGCGAGCGTAGGCGCGCTCGAGGTCCCCCGCATCCGGCCGGCTCACGCGACGGATCTTCACGCACTGCTCGTCCACCATGCGTTCGTGGCAGGGAAGCCGTTCGAGCGCGCTGATCTCGTGACGCGTGCGGATGCTCGAGTCGCCCAGCGAAGGCAGCGCGACGGCTTCCACCGAATCCTGGCGCAGCGTGTCCCCGAGCTCGACCTCCTTGCCCGCCCAGTCGCCCACGATCGCGTTCCAGTGCTGGCGCGCCTGCAGGCTCAGCACCTCGCGCGAGGTGATCTGCTCGATCCAGCGGCGCGCTTCGGGCGAGGATGAACCCGAGGTCTCGGTGAAATACTGCCGCGCCTTGTCGCGCTGACAGGTGTAGTCCGCAAGGCCCACGAACCCGCCGCCGCTGGCAATGCGCCAGTCCGGGATCAGGCCCATGAACTGCACCAGCACCGCGCTGCGCGCACCCGACTTGACCACGCGCCCGTCGTTGCGCACCACGAGGTCCGCCGCGCGCACGCGATAACCGTCGCTGTCGCGCAGCGCCTGCAGGCGGTAGGTCACGCGAATGCTCACCGTGCGCTCGCCCACGCGGATGCGACGCGAGGCGTCCACGTCGGCCTCCAGCGTGCGTCCCCAGCCGAAACTCAAGGGAATCTCCTGTGCGAAGGCGGGCGGGCATGCGAGCAGAAGTGCAGTGGCGCAGGAGCGCCACGCGCGCGAGCCAATGGATGCAACCTCGAGCCTCACCATCCCAGCCTACCGCCAACGCGGGCCGGCGCAACAGCGCGCCGCGTCACATCCCGCCTGCTCAGGCGCGATGGTAAGGGTGCCCCTTGAGAACGCTCTGGGCACGGTAGATCTGCTCGGCGAGCACGACGCGCACCAGCGCGTGCGGCAGTGTGAAGGCGGAGAGCGAAAGACGCAGGTTCGCGCGCTGCAGGCATTCGGGCGCGAGGCCGTCGGGCCCGCCGACCAGGAACAGTACGTCGCGACCGTCGCCCAGCCGCTCGGCGAGCCATTTCGCGAGCTGCTCGGTGCTCAGGCTCTTGCCGGTCACATCGAGCGCCACGACGTAGTCGGCCGGATCGATGGCGGCCAGCATGCGCTTGCCCTCCTCAGCCACGGCTCGCGAGGACTTGTCGTTCGCGGTGCGCTTGCCGAGCGGGAGCTCGTCGATCTCCAGGCGCACCTCCGGTCCCAGGCGCCGCGTATAGTCCTCGACGCCGGCCTCGACCCACGCCGGCATGCGCGTTCCCACCGCGAGCACGCGTATCAGCACTTGCCAACCTCCGGCATGCTTTCATGACCTGTGGCCATGACGTCAAAACCGCGCATTCTGGATCGCACAGCAACAGTCTATTTCCACCCGGCCGCTTTTTCGCACGCTGGCGCTTGCCCAGAATTCCACCCACGCGCGGAACCCCATTCCCCGGCCACCCCTCCTCCCCCTGCGGTGGCCCGCGCGATCTGAAGGCGCTGCCCTCACCGGCAGCGCCTTTTTTCTTGCGCTGAAGGCAAGAGGACGGGCCACGAAATACACGAAAGGACACGAACAAGAATGAAGCGGAAGAGTTAGCCACAGAAACACACGGAAGCACACAGACGAAGAGAAGTCGCCTCTTCCTTCTGTGTGTTTCCGTGTGTTTCCGTGGCTATTCTCCTTCTGTCTTCCTTTCGTGTCCTTTCGTGTTTTTCGTGGCCATCCCTCTTCCCCCATAATGCCGCTCGTGAAAACTTCCCCACCCTTGCGCAGGTTCGGCCGCACCGGCTGGCAGGTGAGCGAGGTCGGCCTGGGGTTGTGGGGCATGGGCAGCTGGCCGGACCGCGACGACCGTGAAAGCGCGGCTTCGCTGCGACTTGCCGCGGATCTCGGCTGCAACTTCTTCGACAGCGCGTGGGACTACGGCCAGGGCAGGAGCGATGCGCTGCTCGGCGACCTCATCGCCGCGCGCCCCGCGCAGCGGCTGTTCGCCGCCACCAAGGTCCCGCCGGCCAATTTCAAGTGGCCTGCCGCTGCCGCCGATGCGTACGAGGACGTCTTCTCGCGCGATCATGTGCTGGATTACACGCGTCGATGCCGCGAGCTGCTGCGCGTGCCGACGATCGATCTGCTGCAACTGCACGTGTGGGACGATACCTGGACCGCGCACCCCGCGTTCGCCGCCACGATCGCGGAGCTCAAGGAATCCGGCCTCATCCGCTACTTCGGGCTGAGCCTCAATCGCGGCCAGCCCTGGAACGGATTGCGCGCCGTCGCGACCGGCCTGGTGGATGCCGTGCAGGTGGTCTACAACATCTTCGATCAGTCCGCGGAGGATGCGCTCTTTCCAGCCTGCCTCGAGCACGACGTGGCGGTGATCGTGCGCGTGCCCCTGGACGAAGGAAGCCTGGGCGGCGGCCTCACGCGCGCCTCGCGCTTCGCGCCGGACGACTTTCGCGCCCGCTACTTCGGCGCGGGCAACCTCGAGCGGACCGTGGAACGCGTCGAGCGGCTCAGGCCGCTGGTGCCCGAGGGACTGACGCTTGCTGAAATGGCGCTGCGTTTCGTGCTGTCGAACCGCGCCGTGAGCACCGTGATCGTGGGCATGCGCAAGGAAACGCACGTGCGCGCCAATCTCGCGGCCGGTGCGCCGCGAACTCTCCCGCCGCCGCTGCTCGCGCAGCTGCGCGAGCACAGGTACCGGACTTTGTAATTTGCAATTCTCGGGCAGCGCCACGCGCTGGAATTGCAAATTACAATGTCCGGTACCTGCTGCGTCTACATCCGCGCCTGCGCGGAGGGGGCGCCGTCTCCGTCCCAGAGCTTCTCCAGACCGTAGAACTCGCGCACGCGCGGCAGCATGATGTGCACGAGCACGTCGGGCAGGTCGACCAGGACCCATTCGCCGTCGCGCTCGCCTTCCACGCCGAACGGACGTGCGCCGGCCTCGCGCGCCTTCTCGATGACGCGATCGGCGACGGAACGGACGTGACGGTCTGAGGTGCCCGAGGCGATCACCATGATGTCGGTGATGTCGGTCAAACCGCGTACGTCGAGCACCTTGACGTTCACGGCTTTCATGTCTTCAAGCGCCTCGACCACGACGGACTGCAGATTGCGTTGCGGCCGCTTGCGGGGGCGCTTGATTGCGGTGGGTGTCATGCGGGTGATGGACCTCCTTTGCGGTGAATGAAATCGACGCGCTCAACTTTTCTGGTAGCAACGGGACTCGAGGATGATCTTGCGCACGCTGTCGGGCATGAGGAAGCGCGGATCGCGCCCGGCAGCGATGAGGTTACGCACCTCGGTGGAGGAAATCTCGAGCTGGGTCACGGCGTGGATGTAGATGCAGCCGGCGCGCGACTCGTGCAGGTCGCCGATGCGCCCGGTGCCGCGGTCCACGAGCAGCTCACCCAGCGGGCCCATCCCCGGGGCGCGCCAGCCCGGGCGGTGCGCGACCACCACGTGCGCCAGCTGCAGGATCTCGCGCCACTGATACCACTTGGGAAGGCCCAGGAATGCATCCATGCCAACGATGAGACAGAGCGAGCGATCCGGATGTTCCGCCCGAAGTGTCGCCAGCGTATCCACGGAATATGACGGCCCTTCGCGCCGGATCTCGCGGTCATCGACGATGAAGCCGTGCTGGCCCTCCGTCGCGGCGCTCACCATCTGCAGACGCACCTCGGCGCTCGCGATCGGCGACTCGCGGTGCGGCGGGTTGCCGGCCGGCATGAAGCGCACCTCGGTGAGACGCAGCGACTGCAGCAGCTCGAAAGCCGTGCGCAAGTGCCCGTAGTGAATGGGATCGAACGTGCCGCCGAAGATGCCGATCGGATTCATTGATTAGGTTACGTGCCCTGAGCCGGTAACCTGCCCTAAGTCATCTTGCAATGCAAAGTGCCTCAGGCTGCCCTTCCACTGGGTGCCTGCGGAACCCCGGACGCGCCCGCCATGCGGGCGACCAGGCGGGCAAGCTCGTCCCATGGGTCGCCGGGCGCACGGCCCTTGATGGTGCGATCCACCAGCGCGGCTTCGGCAACCAGGTCCGCGATCTGGCCCGCCTTGAGCCGGCGCACCGCGTCGACAAGGCCCGCCGGGGGTCGTTGCCAGACCGGCACCGCCTGCAGGCCCCGACTCGAATTCCAGACCGCGCGGATACCCGAGGCGAGCGCCCACAGGATCAACGTCGGCTCCTCGCCTTCAGTCTGCAAGCCGTCGAGGATGCGCAGTGCGCGCGCCGCGTCGCCGCGCAGCGCCGCATCCTGCAGTTTGAACACGTCGTAGCGCGCGCTCTTCGCCACGGCAGTCTCGACCGTCGCAAGATCCACGTTGCCGCCGCCGAGCAGCAGCGCGAGCTTGTCGATCTCCTGTTGCGCGGCCAGCAGGTTTCCCTCCACGCGCTCGGCGAGAAATTCGGCCACGCCCGGCGAGGGTTTCAGACCCTGGCGCTGCATGCGCGCGGTGATCCACGCGGGCAGACGTCCCAGCTCGATCGACCACACCGGCACCCAGACGCCCGAGCGCTCGAAAGCCTTCACCCACGCACTGTTCTGCGCGGTGCGATCGAGCTGAGATGCGATGACGAGCAGCAGCTGGTCCGGTGCGGGACGTTCGAGGAGCTCCTGCAGCACTTCTGCGCCGTCGCCCGGCTTGCCGGTCGGCAGCTTCACCTCGAGGATGCGTCGCTCGGCGAACAGCGAGAGCGAGGCGCTCTCCGCGCGCAGCGAGTTCCAGTCGAAACCACGCTCGCCGAAGAACACCTGGCGGTCGGAGAAACCGGCCTGCCGCGCAGCGGCGCGGACCGCGTCCGCGGCTTCGGCCACGAGGAGCGGTTCGTCCCCGGACACGAGGTAGGCGTGAGAGAGCTGGCGCGCGAGATGAGCGGCGAGCGAATCGGAACCGAGCTTCACGGCGCAAGAGTACGCGAGGCCGCAGGCGATTGCATCCCGCGCCCGCTCGCAAGGTGCACGAACAGGCCGAGAACCGCCATGACCCACACGATGAGGCTGCTCGAGGGCAGGTCCGTGAGGAGCGAGAGCAGAAGTCCCACCGCGTAGCTGGCCACTGCGAGCGCATAGCCCACGACGAGCTGGCGCGACTTCTGGTAGCGATAGGTTGCCACCGCCGGCACGATCAGCGTGGTGAACACGAGATACACGCCGACCATCTGCACCGCCACCGTGACGACGAGTGCGAACAGCACGTAGAAGCCGATGCGCCCGATGCGCTCGCGGACAGTGAACCACACGGCGATGAACACGGCGGTCAGAATGGCGGCGTGCCAGAGCTGGGTTGCGGAAACCCACAGGATCTGGCCGGCCAGCAGCTCCTTGAGATCCTCGCCCCCGTGCGGATCGTTCGCCAGGATCAGGATCTGTGCGGTGGATGCGAGCACGAAGAGGATGCCGATCAGCGCCTCCTGCGCTTCCGGCCGCTTGCGCTCGGTCCAGGTGAGCAGCAACGCGCCCAGCAGTGCCGCAACGACCGCCGCGATCTGCGTGCTCCAGCCGTTCTCACCCATGCCGAAGGTGTGAGCCGCGATCACGCCGAGCCCCGCCACCTGCGCGATCGCAAGATCGATGAACACGATGCCGCGCGCCAGCACCTGCTGGCCCAGCGGCACGTGCGAGACCAGGACCAGGAGGCCTGCGATCATCGCCGGCCCGATGATGCCGAGGTTGTCGATGAGTGTGCTCATTGCGGCACCTGCAATCGCTTCAGCGTGTCGTCGAACAGGCCATACAGGTCCTTCGCCCCGGGAGTGCCGCCCACGGTGTAGGGCAGCAGCACGACCGGGGCACCGGTGCGTCCGGACAGCCAGTTCACCGCCTTCGAATCGTTGTATGCGTTCCTGAGGATCATGCGCGGCGGATCGGACTCGAGCTTCGCCACCAGCGAGGCGAGATGACCCGCGCTCGGCGGCACCCCGGGCTTGGGCTCGATCGCCGCGATCTCCCGCAGGCCGAGCCAGTGCGTGAGGTAGGCCTGGTCGCGATGGATCACCACCACGCCGACGCCTTTCAATGCCTGCGCCTGTGGCTCCCAGCGGCGCATCGCCTCGCTCCAGCGCGCCTGGAATTCCTTGCCACGCTCGGCGTAATACGCGGCGTTCGCACCGTCGATCTGCGCCAGTCGCTTCGCCAACGCGTCGGCCACCGTGGCGATGTTGCGCGGGTCGAGGTGGATGTGCGGGTTACCGAGCGGATGCACGTCGCCCATCGCGCGATCGACGCTGGTCGGCACTTCGAGCAGGCGCACCTGCTGCGTCGCCTCGAAGTAGCCCGGCTGGCCGGGCCGCACGCGTGCGTTGCCCGATTCCTGCAGCAGCACCGGCAGCCAGCCGATCTCGAGCTGCGCCCCGGTCGCGACCACGAGTTGCGCGTTGCGCGCGCGCGCGACGAGGCTCGGCTTGGCCTCGACGCGATGCGCGTCCTGGAATGCCGTGGTGGCGGCGTACACATCGACCCTGTCCCCGCCGAGCTCGCTCGTGAGCGACGCCCACTCGGGAGTCGTCGCGAGCACCCGCACCGCTGCCTGTGCGGGCAACGAGAAGACGAGCAGCAGAGCACAGAGTCCCCTGAAGAGAGCTGTCATGGCGTGCTCCTAGAACTTGTGGGCGCCGTGCGCGCCGAGGCTGTAGAGATACTGGAGCTGGAACTGGCGGTCCTGCTCCTGGTCGCGCGATTCGTCCCACGCGAACTGCGCGCGCAGGCGCGAGAACTCGCTCGGATTCCAGTCGACCATCAGCGTGAGGCGACTCGGCGAAGCGGCAAGCAGCGCGGGCAACGCCTGCGGCGGCAGTTCGCCCGAGTCCACCAGGCCGATGCGCGGATTGCCGGAATCGAGCGCGTCGTAGCGCGCGCCCAGGCGCCAGCGCGGACGGAATTGATAGACGCTCTGCAGGTACCAGCCGTTCTGGCGGCTGCTGAAGTCTCCGTTCAACGCCGCGCCATCCACGTCGAATGCCAGCGTTCCATCCTCTTCGCGGCGCAGGTATTCGCCCTGCACTTTCAGGTTGCGCTGCGTGGGATTGCCTTGCGGCGACCACTTGAGCACGAAGTCGCCGGCCCACGTCTTCGAGGTACCCGTGAATGCGTTCACGACGGGCAGGCCGTCGGCATCCACATCGTCCCACGCCCGCTCCTGCGCGCGCACGTCGAGGTACGACACGCCAGCGCGCCAGCTTGCGGAGTCGCCGATGTCGCTGCCCACGTGCGCGAACGCCGCGGCGCCGTTGAGCCCGTTCGCCTCGCGACGCGTGCCGGGGAAGGCATCGCCGTTGCCGCTCTCCGCGCCGATCTCGACGAACAGGTCGGTGGGCGCGATCCATTTCACCTGCACGCCGTTCTGCGCGAGCTGGCCGCCGTAGAACGCCTGGTAGGCGAGCGGCTGGTCGGTGAAATCCCATGCGTGCGCATGCACCTCGTTGAGGTAACCGATGCCCGAGAAGAAGCGTCCCATTTTGGCCGTGAAGCCTTCCGGGAGCGCGATGGTGCGCACGAAGGCCTCTTCCACTTCGATCTCGTCCTCAGGCGACAGAGCCGCGGTGAGGCTGCCGGCGAAGTACGGATCGATGTTCGCCGAGAGCGTGATCTCGGACTCGCCGAGATTGAAACTGCGCTCGCCCGGGCCGATTTCCCCGCCGGTCGGGATGAAGCCGGCGATGGCGAACGTGGCCGGATCCTGTGACGTGTGCGCGTAGTTGCCCGCGAGGATCACGGACATCGCGGGATTGAACGCGGTGGCGCCGCTGCTCGTCAATGCGGTGGCCGCGGGTGCGGCGGCGGGCATGGGCTCGCTCGGTGCGATCGCCTCCGCCGCGGACAACTGCGTTTCGAGCTGCGCAATGCGCTCTTCGAGCGTCTGAATGCGGGCTGTGTAATCGGACTTCAGCGCCTGCAACTCGGCGCGCAGGGTGGAAAGGTCGTCAGCCGCCGCCGGGCGAGCGACGGCGCAGCCGGCCAGCAGGAGCACGGCACCCAGGGAATGCGAAACGTTCACGAGTCTTCCTCCTCGACGGAAAAAATGCGCGAGTGCGCGCCCGAGGCGCTGCACCCGGATTCATCGGTCTAGAGGAGGACGGGAGGTGCGCGGGAACGAAACGCGAGGAGTGGACGATGCGAGTCCGCGCCGCTTGCTTGCGCGCCCAGGGAGCGCAGCTCGCCGCCGAGTGCGACGACGGGCGCGCAGGCGCTCGAGCCGACCGCGGACAGGAGCGGTGCGAACGAAGGACAGAGATTGCAGGCCTGCGTGTGCAGGCTGGAGAGATCGACGGGCTGGTTTCCGGTCGCATGCGCATAGGCATGCGCCTGTGCGCCAAATTGACCGAGCAGCAGTGCAGCCGCCAGCAGGAGGCGAAACGCCAACTTGCGACTCGACCGGTGCATGAACGCGAGTCTACCATTTGCCCATGGCAATTGGATCGATGAACGGTGGCGAGGCGATCCGGCTGCGCGGTGTGGAGTACGCCTGGCATCAGGGACCACCGGTCCTGCGCATTCGGCAGTTCGACGTCGCACGCGGGGAGCGCGTGTTCCTTTACGGGCCGAGCGGCAGCGGCAAGAGCACGCTCCTCGGCCTGATCGGCGGGGTACTGCAACCCGCACAGGGCAGCATCGAGGTGCTCGGCCAGCGGCTCGAAACGATGCGCGCTTGGGAGCGCGACCGTTTCCGGGCGCGGCACGTCGGGTTCGTCTTCCAGATGTTCAACCTCATTCCCTATCTTTCGGTGATCGACAACGTGCTGTTGTCCACGCGCTTCTCGCGCACGCGCCGCGAGCGCTCCGGCGGGGCCGAGGCGGCCGCACAAGCACGACGCCTGCTGAGCGCACTCGGCATCGGTGCCGGGGAGCTCACCGCTCGCAAGGTCACGCAGTTGAGCATCGGACAACAACAGCGCGTGGCGGCGGCGCGAGCGTTGATCGGACGGCCCGACCTGCTGGTGGCCGATGAGCCCACTTCCGCGCTGGACCAGGATGCGCGCGCCTCGTTCCTCGACCTGCTGATGCGTGAGTGCGCGGCCTCCGGCACGACGCTCCTGTTCGTGAGCCACGACGCAACGCTCGCCGCGCGCTTCGACCGGGGCGTTGCGCTCAGCGACATCAACTCCGTACCCACCGCCACCACGGTGGCTGCGTGAGCGCAGCGATCGCGGGGCTCGCGGCACGCAGTCTCTGGAACCGGCGCGGGACGGCACTGCTCACGGTAATCGCGATCGCCGTCAGCGTCACACTGCTGCTGGGCGTACAGAAGATGCGCAGTGCCGCTCGTGACAGCTTCGCCAACACGCTCTCGGGCACGGACCTGATCGTCGGCGCGCGCAGCGGGCCGGTGAACCTGCTGCTGTACTCGGTGTTTCGCATCGGCGATGCGACCGCGAACGTTTCCTGGCCCACCTACCAGCGCGTGGCCCGTCATCGCGACGTCGCCTGGACGATTCCGCTCTCGCTCGGTGATGCGCATCGCGGCTTTCGAGTGCTCGGCACGACGCGGGCCTACTTCGAGCACTATCGCTATGCGCGAACCCATGCGCTCGAGTTCGCGCAGGGCGCCGCGTTCGCGGAGCTGCACGATGCCGTTCTCGGCGCGGAGGTTGCGCGCACGCTCGAGTATCGGCTCGGCGATGCGCTGGTCATCGGGCACGGCCTGGGCGAGGTCAGCTTCAGTGAGCACGACGATCAGCCGTTTCGTGTCGCCGGTATCCTCGCGCCCACCGGCACGCCCGTGGATCGCACGGTGCACGTGAGCCTGGAAGCGGTCACCGCGATCCACGACGCAGGCAGGCCCGCGGCGGACGAGGTCCGCGCGCGCGACCTCACGCCACCTGCAATCACTGCTTTCCTCGTCGGCATGAAGAGCAAGGACACGGTGCTGAAGATGCAGCGCGCCCTGAACGAGTATCCGGGCGAGGCGTTGCTCGCGATCATCCCGGGAACGGCGCTGCAGCAGCTGTGGAGCGTCGTCGGCATCGCCGATCGCGCGCTCATGGTCGTCGCCGCCTTCGTGGTGCTCGCCGGGCTCCTCGGCATGCTCACCGCGATTCTCACCAGCCTCAACGAGCGGCGGCGCGAGATGGCGATCCTGAGATCGGTGGGTGCGCATCCGCTGCACGTGTTCGCGTTGCTGCTCTCGGAGGCCGGTTTGCTCGCACTCGTGGGCGTGCTCGCCGGCATCGGGATCGCTTACGCGCTGCTCGCGATCGCACAGCCGTTGCTGATCGAGCACTACGGGCTGTTCGTGACGATCGGCGGCCTGAGCGGCTACGATCTCGGCTTGCTGGCCGCGGTGGTGGTCGCCGCCGTGCTCATGGGGCTGATTCCCGCGTGGCGCGCCTATCGCAACTCCCTCGCCGACGGATTGTCGATCAGGGTCTGAAGATCGAGGATTGCCGATGAACCGCTGGCTGTGCGCCGTTTTCATTACCTTTGCGTTGGTCGGGCTCGCGCCACAGGGCGCTGGCGCGGAGGTGCGGCAGATCGACTGGGAAGAACTGCTGCCCGAGAACGAGCGCGGTCAATTCAGCTCCGGCGCGCCCGCGCCCGTGCACGACTACCTGTCGGGCGAGAGCGGGCCTGCGGCCGCGCAACAGGTGTCGGTGGGCGTGAATGCGCAGCTCGACGGACGCACGGTGAGGATTCCGGGGTTCATCGTTCCGCTCGACCTCGACGAGGACAGCAAGGTCATCGAGTTCTTCCTCGTGCCGTATTTCGGCGCGTGCATCCACGTGCCGCCGCCGCCCGCGAACCAGATCGTGTATGTCACGCTCGAGAAAGGGGTCGCGCTGGATTCGATGTACGAGGCGTACTGGATCACGGGCGAGCTCAGCGTGAAGGACAAGCAGACCCGCCTCGGCGCCGCGGCGTACACACTCGCCGGCCGCCAGATCGAGGTCTACAAGTACTGAATGCACATTCGCAACGCCACCCCCGCGGACGTCGACGCGCTGTCCGAGCTCGGCCGCGTCACATTCATCGAGGCTTTCGGGCATCTGTACTCGCCCGAAGACCTGGCAGCGTTCCTGGAAGACTCGCACTCACCCGCCGCGTACCGCCGCATTCTCGAGGCGGATATCGTGCTCCTCGCCCAGGAGGGCGACGAGCTGCTCGGCTACTGCACGGGTGGCAGGTGCAAGCTGCCGGTGCAATCGCTGGAGCCCGCCGCCGGCGAGATCAAGCGCGTGTACGTGCGCGCCGCCGCGCACGGCCGCAAGGCCGGTTCACAGCTCCTGGATCGTCTGATCGCCGAGCTCGAAGCGCGCCGGCACCACCCGTTGTACGTGGGCGTGTGGTCGCAGAATCACGGTGCGCAGCGCCTGTACCTGCGCTACGGCTTCGAGAAGGTGGGCGAGTACGAGTTTCCGGTCGGCAAGCACCTCGATCGCGAGTTCATCCTGCGCCGCCCGCCGTGAAAAGGGGACTGTCCCCTTTTCAGAAACGTGTTCAGAAACGATAGCGGACCTTCAGCAGCACCTGGTCGGCGTCGCGCAGCTCGGTGGCGCGCTGGAACAGGTCCATGCCGCTCTCGCGCGGGGAGTCGATGAACTCCAGGCCGCCGCGGCTGTAGACGACGTACAGGTCCGACAGCGGCGCGATCTCGTAGCGATAGCGCAGCTGCACGCCGAAGTTCGCGACCGCGAAATCCTCGGTGGTTTCGTCGACCGGCACGAGTCGCCCGCCCTCGCCGATCTGGTAGACCTGCCTCGCGCGCGCATCGATCGTGAGCCACTGCGCGCGCAGTCGCAGCTCGTGGCGCGGCGCCGGAAACCAGTTCGCGCTCAGGTCCACGCTGAGCTGGCGTTGCGAGAAACTCGCGAGCCGGTCGCCTTCGAGCCAGAGCAGCCAGTCCTCGCTCCAACGCGGCCAGACATCGAGGTCGAAGTTGAGCTGCTCGGTCGCATACCACGTGACCGTCGGCTCCAGCTGCAGCGCCCAGTCGTCCACGCCCTGCTGGAACGCCCAGACGCCGAACGAGCCGCGCCAGTGGGCATAGCGCGGCGTCTGGTGCAGGTCGAACACGCTCCAGCGCGGCTCGAGGTAAACGTCGCCGTTGCCGCGCGAGATGAGATCGTCGAAGCCTGCGGTGTCGTACACCAGTTCCAGGTAGGTCAGGCTTCCACCCCGGTACTCCTGCGTGCGCTTCAGCTCCCACTCATCCACGAGATCCGTGTGTGCCGTGTTGCGCGCCTGGGTCGTTTCCAGCTCCCAGATCACCGAGGCGGTGGCGGCATCCGGCGCAAAGTCGGTGCGCTCGAAAGTCACCTCCGCGCTCACCTCTTCCAGGTCGTTGCGCGGCAGGTAGCCCAGGTCGTTGAAGTCGATCCGATCGTCGTAGCGCAGTGCCTCGAGCGTGTAGTTCCAGCGATCCGAGTGGCGATATTCGAGCCGCGTCCAGCCGCCGCGCCCCTTCGCCTCTTCGCCCAGTTCCTCGATGCGGCTCTCGTTGAACTGCCCGCGCACGCGCCAGTGCTCGCTCGGCTTGAAGTCGTAGTCGACCGTGTGGACCAGCGCCTCGCGGTCGAGGGTCGGCCGCTCGGTCCACGTCCCGAGATAGCCGACGGCCCATTGCTCACGAGTCAGGTTCACGCGCGCGGCGGCGAAGGTGCGGCCGAACTCGTCGGCTTCCTGCGCGGCCAGCAATCCGTAGTCGAGTCCCGCCGCCGCGCCGATGATCTTGGCGGCGCCGTCGATGTCGCTCGCCGCGCCGTCGACGTCGTTCGGGCCGCCAATGCGTCGCGTGTAGATGAGATAGCCGTCGGTGGGCGTGCGCAGGTCGAAGATGCCCTGGTTCTCGGTGAAGAATGGCCGCTTGTCGCTGAAGAAGGTCTCGATCGCGGAGAAATCGATGACCAGGTCATCGCTCTCCACCTGGCCGAAATCCGGATTGAGCGTCGCGGCCAGCATGAAGCTGCCACTCGGCTTCCAGAACACGTCGAGTCCCGCCTTGAACTCGCTGTCGTCGTTCACGTGATCGCTCAGCGCCGTGGCGTAGGGCCACACGTCGAACACGCTCTGGTCGTAGCGGGGCACCTCGAGCGGCGCGAACTCGGAGACGAAACGCTCGCGCTCGAAGTGCGCGGCCGGAAAGGCCGAGCGTTCGGCGGTGACGTAGAGGTAGCGCGACAGGTAGATGCCGATCGTGCGCGTGGGACCTTGCGCCTTGCGCATGGTCGCGATCGACCAGGGCAGCAGGATCTCGACGCTCCAGCGCCCCTCCTCCTCGTGCACGGCCCGCTCCCACAGACCGTCCCAGTCGTTGTTGAACTGCGTTTCGTTCGTGATCGTGGCGTCGCGGTAGGTGCCGCTCAGGGCGACCGCGAACTCGTAGCCGACGTTGCCGCTGCCCTCGAAGTCCACCATGAGCAGCACCGCGTCGCTGTCGAGGCGACTCGCATCGCGCGCGAGGATCGTGCGCGTGCGCGGCACGTCGGGCGGATGCGTGCAGATGAAGGCGACCGCGAGTCCCTCGGGCGTCGCGAGCACGCGCGCCTCGGTGGGCAGTTGCGGTGCGCCCAGCGTGTAGGGTTGCGTCACCACGAAGTCGCGATACACGCGCGCATCCGCCCACTGCGGCTCGTCGGGGCGACCGTCGATCGTGAGCGCGGCCGCGTGCGCGCCCGCGGCAGGCACGAGCAGAGCGAGCAGCAGTGGAACAGGTACCGGACTTTGCAATATTGCAATTCTCGGAGGGAGAGCACCGAGAATCGCAATATTGCAAAGTCCGGTACCTGATGCGGATTGTAGGCCAGGGATTGCGGGCTTGCATGGCACGCACGGTTGCGGTACCAAGCGCACGTACGATTAAGGGACTTCCTGATGCCTACTCTGTTTGAAAAGATCATTGCCGGCGAGCTGCCCGCGGCCATCGTGCACAAGGACGATCGCGTCACCGCGTTCCGGGACATCCGTCCCGCCGCGCCGACGCACATCCTGATAGTGCCGAACAAGCCGATCCCCACGGCCAACGACATCCAGGACGGCGACGAGGCGCTGATCGGTCACCTGGTGACCGTGGCCCGCGATCTCGCGCGCAAGGAAGGCATCGCCGACAACGGCTATCGCCTCATCATCAATTGCAATGCGCACGGCGGTCAGGAGGTCTACCACCTGCACCTGCACCTGCTCGGCGGCCGGCCCCTCGGCCCGATGCTCACGCGCTGAAAGGAGAATCGATTGGCCAGCAAACGTGGCGCGGCAAAGCGCGGCAAGAGTGTGTCCTCCGCCAGGGTGCGCAAGAAGTCGCGCGGCAGCGCGCGCAAGGGCAAGACGGCGAAGCCGGCGCGGCGTGCACTCTATCCGGTGATCGAGCCCTATCGCACAGGCATGCTGCGCGTGTCGCCGGTGCACGAGCTGTACTACGAGGAATGCGGCAACCCGAAGGGCAAGCCCGCGCTGTTCGTGCACGGCGGGCCCGGCGCGGGCGCCGGCAAGGACTCGCGGCGTTTCTTCGACCCGAAGCGCTATCGCATCGTGCTGTTCGACCAGCGCGGCTGCGGACGCAGCAAGCCGCACGCATCCCTCGAGGACAACACGACCTGGCACCTCGTGTCCGACATCGAAGCGCTGCGCGAGCACCTCGGCATCGATCGCTGGCTCGTGTTCGGCGGGTCGTGGGGCAGCACGCTCGCCCTCGCCTACGCGCAGTCGCATCCGGCGCGCGTGACCGAGCTGGTCCTGCGCGGCATCTTCATGTTGCGCCAGGCCGAGATCCACTGGTTCTACCAGGACGGCGCGAGCGCGTTGTTCCCGGATCGCTGGGAGGAGTACCTGGCGCCGATCCCGGTCGCGGAACGTGGCGATCTCGTCGCCGCGTACTATCGACGACTCACGAGCGATGATCGCGCGACTGCGGTCGAAGCGGCACGCGCCTGGTCGATCTGGGAGGCAGCGACCAGCCACCTGCTCGTCAACGAGCAGAACGTGCGCAAGTGGGGCGAGGAAGAATTCGCCGTCGCGGTCGCGCGCATCGAGTGCCACTACTTCGTGCACCGCGGCTTCTTCCAGCACGAGGATCAGCTGCTGCGCAACGTGGAACGCATCCGCAAGATCCCCGCGGTGATCGTGCAGGGACGCTACGACGTCGTGTGCCCGATCATGAGTGCGTGGGCGCTGCACCGCGCCTGGCCCGAGGCGGACTTCCGCATCGTTGCCGATGCCGGGCATTCGGCCTTCGAGCCGGGAACCGCCGACCAGCTGCTCGCGGCCACGGACCGCTTCGCGCGCTCGCGCTGAAGCGGTCCGCTTGCCTACGCGTTGGACGGTGCCGGGTTTGCGTTATTCGCGGTATTGGCGCCCTGCCAATACCGCAAATAACGCAAACCCGGCACCGTCACAGCGCCAGCAACGCCTCCAGCACCGGTCGCGTGTCGGGGCGCACGCCGCGCCAGAGGTTGAACGACTCGGCCGCCTGTTCCACCAGCATGCCCCAGCCTTTCTGCGCCATGCTCGCGCCGTTCGCCTTGGCCCAGCGCGTGAAACTCGTTTCATCCTTGCCGTACGCCATGTCGTAGCACAGCGTGTGCGGTCCGATCAGCTCGGGCGGCACCGGCGGCACTTCGCCCTTCAGGCTCGCGGAGGTCGCATTGATGAGCAGGTCCACCGGCTCGCGCGCAAGGTCTTCGAAGCCGCAACCGGTCACCTTGCCGAGCTCGGCGAATTCCGCGGCCAGCTCCACCGCGCGCTCGGGCGTGCGGTTCGCGATGACGAGCGCGGCAGTGTCCGATTGCAGGAGCGGTGCGATCACGCCGCGCGTCGCGCCGCCCGCGCCGAGGATCAGCACGCGCCGCCCACTGAGCTCGAAGCCGATGTTGGCCACGAGATCCGCGATCAGACCCGCCCCGTCGGTGTTGTCGCCCAGCAACTCGTTGTCCGAACCCATCGCGATGGCGTTCACGGCGCCCGCGCGCTCGGCGCGTCCGGTCATGCGATTGACCAGCTCGGCCGCCGCCCGCTTGTGCGGCACGGTGATGTTCAGTCCGCGGCCGCCCCCCGTGAAGAATTCCAGGGCCGCGGCGCGAAAGCGCTCGGGCGGCACGTCGAACAGCTTGTAGCTGAGCGCGATCCCGGACTGCTTGGCGAACATCCCGTGGATGAACGGCGACCAGCTGTGGCCCACGGGATGGCCCATCAGACCGTAGCGCTCGGGCTCTTTTTTCATGACCCCCCGGGTTGAGGTAGATTGAGCGCCCTGTAATCCCCGCGCGCAATCCCCGGTCCTTATACATGACTCGATCCCAGGACGGAACGGATCGGCAGCAGCGCTTTACGGCGCTGTGCAGCGCTCTGCGCCCGGACGTTTACCGCTTCGCGTTCTGGCTGAGTCGCGATCGCGCGGTCGCCGAGGACGTGGTGCAGGAAACGCTGCTGCGCGCCTGGCGGGCGATCGACGATCTCAAGGAGGAACGCTCGGCGCGGCACTGGCTGCTCACGATCGCCCGGCGCGAGCACGCGCGCCTGTACGAGCGCAAGCGCCTGGAACTGGTGGACGTCGATGTGCTCGTGGCGCGCGAGGAACCAGTCCTCGGGGCGACCGAGGATGGCGAGATCGAGGAGCTGAGGCGCGCGATGTTCCGGCTGGACGACGAGTACCGCGAGCCGCTGGTGTTGCAGGTGCTGCTGGGCTATTCGACGGAGGAAATCGCAACGCACATGGGGTTGAACACGGGAGCGGTGCTGACACGGTTGTTTCGTGCCCGCAACCGCCTGCGCAAGGTCCTGGCCTCGGGAGAGGCAGGCAAGACGGGTACGCGATGAATTGTCTGGAATATCGGCGCGCCGTGGGCGCGGAGCCGCATCGTGCGGACGCTGAGCTCGACGCACATGCGCGCGGTTGCGCGGCGTGCTCCGAGTACACCGAGCAGATGCGCAGGCTCGACGCGCGCATCGAGTCTGCCCTGCGCATTCCCGTGCCGCTGTGGTCATCGGTGGAAACGGTGCGCGAGCGCTGGACGCGGGCGCCGCTGGCTCTGGCCGCCAGCCTCATGCTCGCCGTCGCCGTTGCTTCCATTCTGTGGATGCTCATGCCGCGGACCTCCATCGCCGCCGACGTCATTGCGCACATGCAACATGAGCCCGATGCAATGGCGACGACCGAACCGATTCCAGATTCCGCTGTCGCATACGTCCTCGAACGGGCCGGGCTGAAAGTGCATCTATCCCCGGGTTCCGTGACGTATGCGCAGAGTTGCCTGGTCCGGGGGCACTTCGTCCCGCATCTGGTGATGAACGAAGGCCGGGGCCCCGTGACGGTGCTGCTTTTGGCGCACGAGAAGGTGGATCGGGAGGAACATTTTTCGGAAGGCGGCTACACGGGCGTCATTTTTCCTGCCCCGCGCGGCGCGATCGCCGTGCTGACGCGGGACGAGTCGCAGGTGGAAGCCATCGCCCGGCGCCTCGCCGGTTCACTGCAGTAGAGGGAGTCCCGCGAGGGACGTCATCAACTCATCGAGGAGAAAGAACGATGTCCAAGAAAGTCCTGAAGACGCCGCTCGCGCTCGCTATCGGAGCAGCACTCACCGCATCGCTGGTCGGAACTGCCAGCGCTGCGACCTTCGAAATGACCACGCTGTCGAGCGCCTACATGGCCGCGGGCGATCCGGCGTCGGCGGATGCGAAGGCCAAGGAAGGGGAGAAGGAAGGCGAGAAGGGCAAAGAGGGCACCTGTGGCGAGGACAAGGGCAAGGAAGGCAGCTGCGGTGCTGGCAAGGAGAAGGGCAAAGAGGGCAGCTGCGGCGCGGGCAAGGAAAAGGGCAAAGAGGGCAGCTGTGGCGCGGGCAAGGAAAAGGGCAAAGAGGGCAGCTGCGGCGCCGAAGAAAAGAAGTAGTAACCTCGCGCGCCACGCGGCGCACGTGTAATGATCCGCGGCCCGCGAGCTCCGTGCTCGCGGGCCGTTTTGTTTTCGGTCTTAATCTTGTCAGCGGAGCGGCAGAGAAAAAGCGGACAGTCCCCTTTTCCGTCCCGCACCCGGTGAGCCCGCATGAGCCGTACCAGCGCCGCCAAAGCCGCAGCCCGCCCCAGTTCCAGCGATGCGTTCGTGCCCGACGGGCGCTCGCGCTGCGGTTGGGTGCAGAAGGGCAACGCCCTGTATGTCCAGTACCACGACGAGGAGTGGGGCGTGCCGGTGCGCGCGGATCGCAAGCACTTCGAGTTCCTCATCCTCGAAGGCGCGCAGGCCGGGCTGAGCTGGTCGACCATTCTCAACAAGCGCGAAGGCTATCGGCGCGCCTTTGCCGACTTCGATCCGGGGCGTGTCGCGCGTTTCACGCCCGCGCGAATCGCGAAGATCCTGAAGGACCCCGGCATCGTTCGGAACCGGTTGAAGGTCGAGGGCGCGGTGACGAACGCGCGCGCGTTCCTCGCCGTGCAGAAGGAGTTCGGCAGCTTCGACGCGTACGTGTGGCGCTTCGTCGGCGGCAAGCCGCTGCAGCGGCGTCGGCGCGGCATGAAGGACGTGCCGGCGACGAGCCGCGAATCCGATGCGCTGTCGGAAGACCTGCGCCGGCGCGGCTTCAAGTTCGTGGGGTCCACGGTGATCTATGCGCACATGCAGGCAGTGGGCATGGTGAACGATCACGCCATCGGCTGCTTCCGCCATGCCGAATGCGCCGCGCTCGCGAAGACGTTCGACCAGGGGACTGACCAGGACTAAAAGGGGACATTCACATTTTCGAGAGAGACGACGGCACGCGTGCCGCGCGCCTGCGCCGGAAAATGTGAATGTCCCCTTTTTCTCTCCCTAGCGCTCGGGGACGAGCCATTGCACGCCGTGGCGGCCGCGCGGGTCCTGCGCGAGCAGCGCATGCAACTCCGCGATGCCTTCGCGCAGCACTTCTTCCGAACGCCAGGGCGGATTGACGATCACCACGCCGGCGCCGTTGAGGCCGGCGCGCGAATCGTCCTGGTAGACGCACAGTTCCGCAGCCAGGGTCGAGGGCGGTTCGAGCGCGACGATCGAGCGATGCCAGCGTTCGACCTGCGCACGCAGCTTGATCGGATACCAGATGCAGTACACGCCGGTACGCCAGCGCTGCAGCGCTTCGCCGAGCGCCTGCACGACGCGCGCGCTCTCTTCCTGCTGCGTTTCGTAGGCCGGATCGATGAGCACGAGCCCGCGGCGTTGCGTCGGCGGCAGCAGCGCGCGCAGTGCCTCGTACCCGTCCCGGTTCTCCACGCGCACGCGCACATCGCGCCCGACCGCGGCCGCGAGCGCCTCGACCTCGCGTTCCTGAATTTCACACAGCACCGCGCGATCGATACGGCGCAGAAGATGTTGCGCGATCAGCCCGGAACCGGGATAGGTGACAGGCTCGCGACCGTTGCCGTAGCGCGGATCGAAGTGCGTGAGCACGTCGAGGTACGCGCGCACCGCGTCGCTGCGAGGGCTCGCGGCGACCAGCCGTCGCACGCCTTCCTCGGCCTCGTGGCTCGTGAGCGCCGCGGGGGAGGAAAGCGAGTAACGCCCACGTCCCGCGTGCGTGTCGATGTACATGAGCGGCTTGTCCTTGCGTGTGAGCGCCTGGAGCAGCCACACGAGCGCCGTGTGCTTGAGCACGTCGGCGAAGTTTCCCGCGTGATAGGCGTGGCGATACTTCATTTCGACCCGTTTGGCCGCGGTACTGCGTTTGAAGCATAGTAGCCGTGCACCGCTGCGGCGGAAGCGGATTGTCTGAGAATTGCCTGGGGGGCGCCCATGCGCACGTTGTCGTTCATTGTTGCGGCTTGCGCCGTGCTGGCTGCCTGCCGGGCCGGTGCGAACGAAGAGTCGGCAGTTCCGAAGCGTCCGGCCGCGCAGCGCGCGCCGCAGGCCACGCCTCCGAGTGAGCCCCCGCAGGTCGACGCATCCCTGCCGGCAGAGCTCAGGACCCGCGTGATCGCCGATGCGGCGCGCCGTGCAGGGACTTCCGCAGCCAACGTGACGGTGCGGAGCGCGCAGGCCGTGGACTGGCCGGACGGGTCGCTCGGTTGCCCGCAGGCCGGAGTGATGTACACCCAGGCCATCGTGCCCGGTTACCGCGTTCTGGTCGTGGCGGGCGAGCGGCACTTCGACTATCGCATTCCGCGTGCAATTCCTCGTGGCGAGCTGCAGGTGTGCGAAGCGAGCTTTCACGGCGAGCTCATCGAGCCACCGGTGCCGAAGAAGCCTCAGGAACGCTGAGTCCGCCCGGGGTCCCGCATCGCCGGCGGGTCTCTTACAATGACAGGCTCACCTGCTCTCGAGGATCTTCAATGCGTGCGACGATGGTCAAAGGTCTGGCCGGTCTGGCTTTCCTTGCTGCTACGACACCCTGGCTGACAGCGTGCCAGTCCCCTCCCGCCGAATCACCGCCTGCAAGCTCCACAGTGCCGGCGGAACCCGCCGTCGATCCTGCGGTGGAGGAGCGCGCCCGCCGCGCCCTCACCGATGCGGGAGTGACCGATGTCGGCGTTCTGGTGTCCGCCAAGCCGGCGCAATGGAACGATTCGAGCCTCGGTTGCCGGCAACCCGGCATGCAGTACATGCAGGTGATCATGGAAGGGCACGTGCTGCAGTTCCGGGCGAGCGGAGACAAACCCGCCCACGAAGTGCACGTCGCCAACGATGTGGCCGTCGTCTGCTCGGGCGGAACCGCGCTTCGCCAGCGAGCGCCGGGGGCATCGCGGGCGCTCAACCTGGACGTGATGGTTTCGCAGGCGCGCGAGGACCTTGCGAAGCGACTGGGGCTGAACGTGGAGAACGTCGCCCTGCGCACCCTGACGCCGATGACGTGGAAGGACGACAGGCTGGGATGCGAAGCCGAAGCGAGCGCTTCGAAAATTCCGCCGGTCACGGGGCATCGACTGCTCTTCGGCACCACGCGCGGCAACTATGTCTATCACACCGACGGCGAGCGCTTCGCGCCCTGCCCGGCCATCGCCGACAAGTAGGGCCCACGAGCAGGGGCCGATAATCAGGGGCCCCAAAAAAACAGGGCCACGTTTCCGTGGCCCTGTTTCGCGGCGATCCTGGGGCGATCGCCAATCTGTGCCGATCAATCCTCGGCGTGCGGATCCGGCGTCGCGAAGACTGCGTAGTCCTGCGTCCAGTCGTGATTGTTCGGGAAGAGCCACAGCGTGCTGCCCGTACCACTCACGTTGACGTGCGCCGACTCGCCCCTCGCCAGGCCGAAGCTGTTCAGGTCAGGCGTGATCTCGTTGGCCAGATCGATGGTGCCCGTCTGAGTGCCCACGTTGCCCTGGCGATCGGTCGCGACCACCCGGTAGTTGAAGCTGTCGCTCACCCGTCCGCCGCTGGCGGTGCGGGTCCACGGCAGCACGACCACGCGGTCGTTGAAGTCCCATCCGCCCGTGATCCAGTCGAGGAACGCCGGGAAGACCGTCGGAGCGACCGGGAACTGGGCCGTCAGGTACGTGCCGATGATCGCCGGCGGTGCGGCCTGGAACGAGGTCCAGTCGCGGGCCGCGAGGCGCACGTCGTCCGTGCCGTTGCGGTCGACATCCAGGAAGATGTCGATGTCCAGGTTCGAGATGTGCTCCCACGGCTTGTGGAACGCGAGACCGAACTCGACGACCTGGTCGCCGCCGATCACGTTGGTGCGATAGCCCACGTGGGCGATCGCGCTGTACGTGTCCGTTGCGCCCGTGCCGCCGCTGCCAGCCAGCGTGAAGCCTTCGGCGAAGCCGATGGCCGGACCCTTGTTACGGATGTCGATGCCCTGCGAGCCGCTGCCCGGCTGCGCGATCAGGTTGGAAGCGGCGTCGACCGCCGCCATGTAACCCACGCGCAGAGAGTCGGTGCCGTCGCTGAACACGCACCAGCCGTCGACTTCGGTCTGGCTGACCGAACCGTTGTCGAACGCACCGGCCGCTGCCGCCACGTTCGGATCGAAGCGCAGCTTGATCGGCAGCGTCTTGGTACCCCACTTGCCGACCGAGGTGGCCGGCGGACAGGTCACCGTCACGCCCGGATACGTCGCGCGCGGCACATGGGTCACCGTGAAGTTGCGCGAAGCCGTATTCAGGTTGTTGAGGTAGACCGTGCGACTGACGTTGGCGACCGCGGTGGGATTGATCCGGCCGAACGACACGCCGCCCGGCGTGACGTAGCTGGACAGTGCCGCGGCGCGATCGACACGCAGTGCACCCACGCCATTGCGCGACAGGCTGGTGTCTGCAGCGTTCGACGGATTCACATTCACCGTCGAGTTCTGCAGCAAAGCCTTGATCACGTACTGCTGAACGTCCGGGTACTTCTGACGCAGCACCGCTGCGGAACCCGCAGTGTGCGGCGAAGCCATCGAAGTGCCCTGGTTCGGCGCCGGGCCGTTGCCGGAGCCAACGCCCGTCGAGACGATGCCCACGCCAGGCGCGGCCAGGTCGGGCTTGAACTCGTTGCCGCCCGAGGATGGACCGCTCGAGGAGAACGACGCGATGCGATCCTGCTTGGTCGCATCCGGGCCGAAGCCCAGAGTCGCCGTCACAGGGCTCGCCGTATCCGTCGTCGCCTGCGCGGCGATCGCCAGACCGTCGCTCTGGCTGACCATCACGCCCGGAATGAGCGCGGTGATCCCGCCCATGACGATCGGGTCGCCCGCCACGTTGTTGAACGCGATCATCGCTCGCGCGCCCGCGTTCAGCGCGTTCTGCGCCTTGATGGCAAACGCGCAGCCGGCAGGAGTGCCGGTCGGCACGCCGCCACGCTGCACGAGCACGATGTTGCCGGCGATCGCCGCCGCGTTGGTGAATGCCGTGCAGCCGTCGAGCGGAACGCCTTCCACCACCGTGTCGGTGAGCGGAGCGACGCTCGACACGCGCGCGGGGCTGGTGCCTTCCTCGTTGAACTTCGGGCCGGCGATCGCCGCGGGTGCGTCGATGGTCAGCGTGGCGAAGTTACGCCCGCCCGGCGTGTTCGCCGCCGTCGAGATCGCCTGATGCGCCACACCCGGCGCACTCGTGATGTAGGGAACGTCGCCGTTGTTGCCGGCCGAGGTCACCACGATGATGCCGACGTTGGCGGCGTTCTCCGACGAGATCGCC
>DASTQG010000406.1:0-3182 GCA_035761885.1 Steroidobacteraceae bacterium
CAGGTCGCCGATGGCCGGTAGCGCGCTCGCCACAACCGGGCACTCGCAGGCGAGCGCTTCGCCGATCACGAGGCCGAGTCCCTCCTGATCGCCCTCCCGCGTGATTATGCTGGGTACCACCAGCGCGGTGGCGCGGCGGTAGTAGGGCGGCAACTCATCGTTAGGCACGGGTCCGGCCAGAACGACGTGGGATTCCACGCCGCGCGCACGCGCCTCCAGGCGCAATGCCGCGTCGAGCGGTCCGGCGCCCACCACCATAAGCCGAACGCCAGGGAACTTCTCGTGCACAAGCGCGAGCACATGCGGCAGTTCCGTCACGCCCTTTTTTGCGACCAGACGACCGACGAAGAGCAGCTCGCGCTCGGCGCGCGGCGTAAGCGGCGCCGGCGCAAAGCGTTGTCGCGCGTCGACGCCCATCGGCATCACGCGCACTTTATCGGCGGGGGCACCGAGCTGCATCGCCGGCGTCTTCATAGCGGCGCTTACGACGGTAAGCGCATCGACGCGCCGCGCCACCCACTTCTTGAGCTGCCGGGCGAAGAGCCCGCGAAGCGCGAAGAGATCCGCGCCGTGCGATGTACAGACGAGCGCGGGCCGGCTGGGTCCCGGCGCAGCGAGCGCAGCGATCCGGCCGACCAGGCCTTGCGGCACCATCCAGTGCGCATGAATCACGTCGGGTTTCATGCGTCGCACCGCCCGCAGCGCCGCCCACAATTCGCCGAGAATAAAGAGCGGAACCAGCAAATAGCGCCACGGCGAGCGTCGCAGCTTTTCCAGAATGCCGCCCTCGTAAGCGAGCGATTCCAGCCGCTCCGGCGCGTAACGGAACCGGCACACCGTCAGCCGCTCGGCCAGGCGCTCCTCCGTCGCGGCGCCGGGGCAGTGGGGCGCGAGGACGAGTAGTTCATGCGAGGCAGCGAGACGCCGGCACAATTCGAACACGAACGGCGGTTCGCGATCTCCGCGCCAGCGAGGAAACGTCGAGGTAAGGACAAGGACGCGCAACCGAGTGGCCTCTATTTGTCGCTGTCCTTGAAGTTGAGCAATGCGATCTGCTCAGACAGCAGCCCCACCACGAACACCAGGACGGAGGTGACGAAGAGCAGCGCGCTCATGTTAGTGAATCGGTTCATCGTCAGATAGGTATAGGCATAGTAGCCGAGGCCGGTTATGAAGAACGCAGCGCTAATCGGCACAAAGAGCTTGAGCGGCGAGTACAGCGTGCCAATTTTGAAGATGATGAGCAGGAAGCGTAGACCGTCGCGCACCAGCCGGATATGGCTCCTGCCGATGCGGCGCGCAACCGCCACCGGCACGTAGGCGACCGGATAGCCGCAGCGAAAGAAGCTCATCGTGCTCGTGGTTGGATACGAGAATCCGTTCGGCAGGAGGTAAAGGAAGCGCCGGAAGCGCTCGGCGCGTGCGACGCGTAGTCCCGACGTCAGATCGGGTACCGGCCGCCCGATCATCCAGCTCGCAAACCAGTTGTAGAACGTGTTCGCCGCGAAGCGATGCGCGCCGGCATGCGCTTGCGCGGTGCGCGCCCCAACCACCATGTCGTAACCTTCGTCGAGCTTCTCGAGCAAGCGCGGTATCAGCTCCGGATCGTGCTGGCCGTCGGCATCCATGAAGGCGAGCACGTCGCCGCGTGCGGCGCGCGCTCCGCTTTTTATGGCTGCGCCGTTTCCGGAGGAATACGGATGGCAGATGACGCGCACGCCGTGGGCGGCACACACCGCGCGCGTCTCGTCGGTCGAGCCGTCGTCGACCACGATGATCTCTACGACGCGCTTCAGGCCGGCGGCCATGGCCTTGAGCCGCGGCATCAGCGATTGCAGATTCTCTGCTTCGTTCTTCGCCGGCAAAATGATCGAGACGCTCGGGCCGCCGTTCACGTACCTTTCCCACGCGCGGCATCGCGCACTTGTTGCTCCCAGGCATCGAAAAAACCCGCGTACAGCGCCCGCTGCCACGGCCGCCAGCGCGGATCGACACGCCCCTTCTGGATGAACTGCAGCGCGTCATCGTACAGCGCCGCAGACGCAAGCCAGGTCACCTGTAAGTGCAGCACGCCTAGGTTCGGCAGGATCGCGTCGGCATCTTCCAACGCGCGCACCGCCGGATCCAGGTGACCCTGCAGCGCGAGCAAACGGCCCTTGGTATACAGGGCGACCCAGCGATATTGCCCGATGACGCTCGGATTGGAGAGCAAGGCCTCTGTCAGTTCGAGCGCGTCGTCGGCGCCGATCCGCCGGCACACGCCGTGCTCCAACTGGAGCGCGAGGTTATCCAGCAGATTCGTAATTACGGGCCGCATGGCAAAGCGCGCGAAGTCTCGCGCCACCTCGTCAACCTCGGGGATCGGGACGTCGTCAGTCAAGCAGCCGATCAGCAGGTGCGCTAAGGCAAAATAAGTCTCGTGTGGCGCCATCGCCCGCCCGCGCGCCAGGACTTCACCCGCTTCGGCGTAACGTTCGGCGAAGAGATATTGCATGCCCAGTCCGTACTGCGCGCGCGGAGAAGCCGGCCGCTCGTTCGCCCAGACCACCACTTGGCGAAGCGGATCACCCCACGTGCGCGCTTCGATCCACGTCACGCCTACAAGGACGGCCGCGCCCGCCAGCCCGAGCGCCGCATAGGCGCGGCGGGTGCGCGGGGCGCTGGAGCTCTCCAAAAGTTGTCTGGCGGCCGATGCAAGAGCGAGCGCCGGACCGAGCAACGGCAGGTAGTTGCGATGCTCGAAATAGAGCTCGAGGGGTAGCACCGTGCTCTCGAGCAGGTGGCCGGCAAGGAACCAAAGTACCGCGAACGCAAGAAACGGCCGCTTCCTGCGCCAGGCGAGCGCAAGCCCCAGTGCGACGCACCATCCCACTGCGGCCGTTGCCACAGCGAACGCCGACCACTCCGGTACCCCTACTGCATAGTCGTCATAGTAGATACCGAAATTTCGTGGCCGAGGCAGGATTATCTTGCCGAGATACTCCCAGAGGATGATGGCTTGGGTGGAAAGCCGGCCGACGTCTGGCCAGGCAAAAAGTGCGATATGGACCGCGAGCGCAAGCGGCGGAAGAGCAAGGAACACCGTCGCCCAGGGCTTCCAGCGCGGCGGCCGAGCGACGCCGGCGAGCAAAGTGAATTCGATCACGGCGAGGTACACCGGCATCAGCGCGCCGTTCTCCTTC
>DASTQG010000407.1:0-3449 GCA_035761885.1 Steroidobacteraceae bacterium
GGAGAGGATCTCGCCGGCGCCACCGGCGGTCTGCACGGCCTGGCCGTGGCGCAGCACGCCCTTGTCGTCGAGCACCAGGCCGACGGTCTGGCGCGGCACGCCAGCGGCGATCTGGCGCTCGAGCGCGGCGCGGCCGATGAAGTCGCGGCCTTCGTCGAAGGCCACCGTCCACGCCAGGCCCGCCTCGAGCGGCGACACCGATTCGTCCATGTCCTGGCCGTACAGCGCCATGCCCGCCTCCAGGCGCAGCGTGTCGCGCGCGCCCAGGCCCGCGGGACGCGCGCCGCCCGCGGCGAGCTTCTCCCACATCGGCACCGCCTCGCCCGCGGGCAGGATCACCTCGAAGCCGTCCTCGCCGGTGTAGCCGGTGCGCGCGACCATCCAGGTGCCCACCAGCGCGGCGCTGAACGGCCCCAGCGGCTCGGTCGCGGCGCGCGTGTTCGGATAGGCCTGCCAGAGGCGCTCGCGCGCCTTCGGCCCCTGGATCGCGACGATCGCCAGGTCGCGGCGGGGCGTGATCGTGAGCGTGGCCCCGGTCGCCGCTTTCAGGCGCTCGAGCCACGCGAGGTCCTTGTCGGAGGTGCCCGCGTTCACCACGAGGCGGAACCAATCCTCGCGGAAGAAGTAGGTGATGAGGTCGTCCACGACCCCGCCCTCCTCGTTCAGCATGCACGAGTAGAGCGCCTTGCCGGGGACCTTGAGCTTGGCGACGTCGTTGGCGAGCGCACGTCGCAGGAATTCGCGCACGCCCGAGCCCTCGAGGTCCACCGCGAGCATGTGCGAGACGGCGAACAGGCCCGCGTCGCGGCGCACCGCGTGGTGCTCCTCGATCTGCGAGCCGTAGTTGACGGGCATGTCCCAGCCGCCGAAATCGACCATGCGAGCGCCGAGTGCGACGTGGCGGGCGTGCAGGGGTGTCTTCAGTCCCATGAAGTCGTCCTCAGGCCGAGTGGGAGGTACCGGACTTTGCAATATTGCAATTCTGCGGCACAGCCACACCGCAGAATTGCAATATTGCAAAGTCCGGTACCTTCCGCCCCTCTGTCCTGATGACCTGAGAGATCAAGCGCGTGGCGCGCCGCACCCCTTCGGTGGGCCGTCACGCGAGCGTGACGACCGCTCTCCAGAGCTCGTCCCCGGGGTTGTCCCCGGCACCTGCCGTTCTTTTGCCTGAGCGTTTCCGGACGGTTTGCGCCTTCGGCGACCGCGGCCGCTGGCGGCTCGCGATGCTCTCCGGACAGGTCTGCAACGAGGGGGGCGATGATAGCCTAGAATCGCCTTCTCGCTGAAGTGGGAAACCTGCATGAACCCGGCAACCCTGCCACGCCTGAGGCTGGCATCGATCTTGTTCGCGCTATCGCTGCAGCCCGCGGTGGCCGACGACGTCGCAAAGCTCCATGCGCTGTTCGATTCCGCATGGCAGCGCGACCTCCAGGAGAACCCCGTCACCGCCTCGGACTACGGCGACCTGCGCTACAACGATCAGTGGGGCGACAACTCCATCGCGGCCCGGGAAAAGAGCGACGCACGCGACCGCCAGGTGCTGGCCGACCTGGCCGCGATCCCGCGCGCCTCGCTTCCGCCGGCGGAGCAGCTCAACTACGACCTGTTCGAGCGCGAATACCGCGCACGCACCGCCGCGTTCGCGTTCAAACCATACCAGTACGCCATCACGCAGCGCGACGGCGTGCAGAGCCTGAACGAGGTCACGGAGTTCATCCCGCTGCAGAGCGCGAAGCACTACGAGGACTGGATCGCGCGCCTGAACGGCATCGGCACCGTGATCGACCAGACCATCGACCTGTTGCGCGCGGGTATCCGCGAGAAGCGCACGCAGCCGCGCGTGATCATGGATCGCATCCCGGGGCAGTTCGCGCTGCATCTGGTGGCGAAACCGGAGGACAGCCCGTTCTGGGCGCCCTTCCGGCAGTTTCCGGACAGCGTGACACCCGCGGATCAGCAACGGCTCGCCGCCGCCGGGCGGCAGGCGATCGAAAAGAACGTCCTGCCCGCCTATCGCCGCTTCAACGAGTTCTTCACGAAGGAGTACCTGCCGGCCTCCCGCCAGAGCGTCGGCATCTGGGACACGCCGCGCGGCGCGCAGTACTACCAGAACCGCATCGAGTACTACACGACCACGAAGCTCACGGCCGACGAGATCCACGCGCTCGGGTTGAAGGAGGTCGCCCGCATCCGCGCGCAGATGGAGGAGATCATCCGGCAGGTCAAATTCCAGGGGACGTTCGCCGAGTTCCTGAACTTCCTGCGCACCGATTCGCAGTTCTACTACAAGAGCTCCGAGGAGCTGCTGCAGGCCTACCAGGCGCTCACGCGCCGCATCGATCCCGAGCTGGTGAAGCTCTTCGGCAAGCTCCCGCGCACGCCCTACGGCGTGCGACCGATCCCGATGACGAGCGCACCGAACACCACCACCGCGTACTACCAGCCGCCGGCGCTCGACGGCACGCGCGCGGGCTACTACTACGTGAACCTGTACAAGCCCGAGGTGCGCCCGAAGTATGAGATGGAAGTGCTGAGCGTGCACGAGGCGGTGCCGGGGCATCACCTGCAGATCGCGCTCGCGACGGAACTGGGTGAGCTGCCGATGTTCCGCCGCAACGCGCGCTTCACCGCATACATCGAAGGCTGGGGTCTGTACTCCGAGAGCCTGGGAGAAGCGCTGGGGCTGTACCAGGACCCGTATTCGAAGTTCGGGCAGCTGACCTACGAGATGTGGCGCGCGGTGCGCCTGGTCGTGGACACCGGCCTGCACCACAAGCGCTGGACCCGCCAGCAGGCGATCGACTACTTCGAGGCGAACGCCGCCAAGACCGAGGCGGACATCGTCAACGAGATCGACCGCTACATCGTCACTCCCGGCCAGGCGCTCGCCTACAAGATCGGCGAGCTCAAGATCAAGGAATTGCGCGCTCGCGCGCAGGAGCGGCTCGGGGAGCGCTTCGACATCCGCAAATTCCACGACACGGTGCTCGGCAGCGGAGCCGTGCCCCTGGATGTGCTGGAAAAGAGCATCGACGCGTGGATCGCTGGCGAATCCGGCGCGGCGAAGGCGGCGGCGCGATGAGGCGCGTCGCGGCGCAGGTGCGGGTACGAGGCTGCCTCGTGGCCGCCACGCTGCTGCTCGCCGTGTCGGGTTGCTCTCTCAGCATCGGCTCGAACGGGGTCGACCTCGACACCTCGGGCGAGCGCGACGACACGGTCGAGCTGGTGGAGCGGCGCCGGTTTGACGCGATGATCGCGCAGGACATGGCGAAGCTCGAGCCCATGCTGGCCGAAGAGCTGTACTACGGCCACTCCACGGGCCTGGTCGAGAACAAGCCGCAGTTCCTGGAGAGCATCCGCAGCGGCCAGTTCCGCTACCGCTCCATCGAGGTAAAGCACCTCGACGTGCGCCCTACGACGAGATCGCGCTCGTCACGGGCCTGGTT
>DASTQG010000408.1:0-2906 GCA_035761885.1 Steroidobacteraceae bacterium
CATCGCGCGCGCGTACGGCCCGTACGAGCATCGGCAGATGGGGATCTGATTCATGATGGCCGCGCCGTCGACGAGCCAACCGATGGCGCCGACATCCGCCCACGTGGGCGTCGGGTAATTGAAGATGCTGGAGTACTTCGCCTTGCCCGAGAGCAGGTCCTCGAGCATCTGGTCGCGCGACTGACCGAGCGTTTCGGAGGCGCTGTACAGGTACGCGCCGTGCCCGCCTTCGTCCTGCACCTTGGCGATGAGGATCGCCTTGCGGCGCAGCGTGGGCGCGCGCGACAGCCAATTGCCCTCCGGCAGCATGCCCACGATCTCGGAATGCGCGTGCTGGGACATCTGCCGCAGCAGCGTCTGGCGGTATGCGTCGGGCATCCAGTCCTTGGGCTCGATCTTCTCCTCGGCGTCGACCTTGGCGAGGAACGCCGCCATGAGGCGCTCCTGCGCCGCAGCGTCCACGGGCTCCGCCACCGGCTTGCCCTGCTGATCGAGACCCTGGGTGTACATCGCTCTGATGCTCCGTGCCGCGGCAACGAACGGGCCCGCGCCATGCTGACCCGTCGTGGCAATATGACACAGGTTCACCGGTCACTCAATTAAATTATGTGTCAGATTGCGGGCGCTCTCGGCTAAGATTCCGTAACGCCCCGCAGAGGTCCCCCCAGTACTTGGCTACGCCCCCCTCAGAGGCCTTCCAGCAAGCCGCCGACGCCCTGCTGCGCAAGCTGCGCCGGCGCGATGCGCTGCGTCCCGGCTCCCTGATAGTGACGGTGTTCGGCGATGCGATCGCACCGCGCGGCGGCAGCGTGGCGCTGGCAGGCCTGATCCGCGCCGGCGCGCTGTTCGGGGTCAACGAGCGGCACGTACGCACTTCGGTCGGTCGGCTCGCGCAGGACGGCTGGATCGAGGCCGAGCGCATCGGTCGCGTGAGCTTCTATCGGCTGTCCGAGAGCGGCAGGCGCCGCTTCGCCGAAGCGACGCAACGCATCTACGGCGAGTCGCCCGCGGACTGGGACGGGCACTGGACGCTGGTTGCGCTGCCACCCGGCGCGACCTCCGAGCGCGAGCGCGCGCGAGCGCGCGAAGAAATGACTCTCCTCGGTTTCGGCCAGCTTCAACCCGGGCTCTTCGCAAGCCCCACGCGCACGCCCGAGGACACACTCGCGACCTTGCGCGAGCTGGGCGTCGCCGAGGACGTGCTCGTCACGCGCGCCACGACCTTCGGGGCTCTCGCCGACGAACGCATCGCGCGCACCGCGTGGGATCTCGAGGAGCTGGGCCGACGCTACCGCGATTTCGTGGCGCTGTTCGAAACGCTGGAGCAGGCCGCCGGCGCCCGCACGATTCCCGCGGACGCCGCTTTCGTGGTGCGCACGCTCCTGATCCACGAGTATCGCAAGATCCACCTGCGCGACCCGCTGCTGCCCTCCTCCCTCCTGCCTGCAGATTTCGCCGGTCGACGTGCCGGGGAGCTGTGCCGCTCGCTCTACGCGCGCCTGTTCCAGCCCGCGGAGAGATATTTGTCTGCCGAGATGCGCAGCTCCGCCGGCACACTGCCCTCGCCCAGCGCCGAAACCTATCGGCGCTTCGGTGGATTGCGGGCGCGCTGACCCTCAGCATAGAGTCGTAACCGGGTTGCGAGAGGGTCGACCATGAAGAGCGGCGCAACATTGGCCCTCGCGGTCGCACTGGGTGCGGCGGGCGTCTGCGCCTATTGGTACGTGTCCCGCAATCCCGCGGCCATTCAGGCGAAAGGCGCGATCGAACCGGGGCCGATGCCCTCTGAGGCTGAATGGGTTTCCGGCGATCCGCCGTTCCTGGCTGGGACGAACGACGCTGCGGCGCTGCCACCGCCACCTGAACAGAAATCGCCCGCGCGGCCGCACACTCCGCTCGGCCACGCCGTCGCGCAGCAATCGCCGTCCGCGCGAACAGAAGCCTTGCAGCGGATCGCGCAGCAGGCCGACGTTACGGAACTGCGTGCCCTGGTCGCCGAAGCTCGGACGCTCAGCGTGACAGCGGACCGACGCGAGGCCCTGGACGTCCTGCTGTTGCGTTGGTTCGAGCAGGACCCGGAGTCCGCTCCGCGGCACCTGATCGAGCAGACACTGAACGAACCCGCGGGCGTCGCGCGCACCGAACACCTGACGAGCATCGGATCCGCCTGGGCGCAGGTCTCGGCCGAGAGCGCGTGGGCCTATGCAAACCGCATCGCAGACGTGAACGTGCGCACGGCCTTCCAGCGCGCCGTGCTCGGGACCTGGAGTGCGCGCGACCCGGATGCGGCCATGCGCAGCGTGATCGCGTTGCCTGCCGGCCCGCGCAAGGATCGACTGCTGCGCCAGGCGGCTGCCCATTACGTGCGCACCGACCCGAAAGCGGCGTTGCAACTGGCGATGAGCGTCAAGCGCGCCGACAGCCGCCACTTGGTGATGGGCATCGTCACCGAGTGGGCCGAGTACGACGTGCGGGCGGCCGCGCAATGGCTGGCCGCCAACCCCGGCCGCGTGAATCGCAACATCGCCTCGCAGTTCGCCGACAGGTACGGTGCGCTCGACCCGGTGGAAGCGATGGCCTGGGCGCAGCGCATGGACCGCAGCGGCATGCGCGGCCTGGTGGGAGCCGCGCTCGCCGGCTATGCGGAGGTAGATCCGCAAGATGCGTTGCGCATGGCGTTCGCGCTCGAGCAAGGGACGCAGCGCCGTCGCGCGGTGAGCGCGGTGCTCAGCGTCGTCGCGCAGCGCGACCCGGAGTACGCGAAGGATCAACTCGGCAAGCTCGAGAGCGAGGCGCGCGCCGAAGCGGTGCAGACGATAGCGCACGCGATGGTGCGCGCCGATCCGCGCGCCACGGTGGAATGGCTCAAGCAGCTGGAGGACGCGAATGCTCGACGTGCGGGGTTG
>DASTQG010000409.1:0-2376 GCA_035761885.1 Steroidobacteraceae bacterium
ACGACAGCTCGTGGAGCTGATGGTTTCCTATCAGAAAGGAGACCTCGCCGCGTTCGAGCAACTGTACGCGGCACTCGCGGATGAAGTGCGGCGCTTCTTCGAGCGCCAGCAACGCGGCGCAGCGCACGACCTGGTGCAGGAGGCCTTCCTCGAACTGCACCGTTCGCGACGCACCTACCGTCCGGGGTTGCCCGTGCGTCCGTGGGTATACGGCATTGCGCGAAATGTCCTGGCACGCGATCGGCGCATGCTCGCGTACGACGTGCGCGCACAGCGCTCCTTCGCGGACCCGGCGACGCTCGCGGCGCGCGCAAGCGCTCCGCCCGCGGAGACAATCGACGTCGAAAAGGCGCTGTCGGGCCTGCCACGCAGCACGCGCGAGCCCTGGCTGCTGCATCACGTGCTGGGCCTGAGCTTTCAAGCCATTGCACGGCGACTCGGCATCACGGTGATCGCGGCCAAGCTGCGCTCCAGCCGCGCGAGTCGCGCCCTGCGCGAGGCACTGAGATGAGCGAGATCAAGGTTCCCGCACCGCTGCTCGCGGCCGTCAAAGGCGATCTGCGGCCCGTGCGACCGCTGGCGAGCCCGTTACTGCGCGCGCTGACTCTGCTGCCGGTCGGCGTACTCCTGCTGGTCGGCATTCCGGCGTACTGGGCGGGCCGCACCGTCACCGGGACGACGCCGGCCTCGTGGTGGCTGCTTTCCAGCGTCGAAACGGTCGTGGGATTGCTGGTGCTTTGGGCGGCGTTCCGCGAAGCGGTGCCGGGTCGAGAGTTGTCGCGAAGGCTCCTGGTGCTGCTCGCATTGCTCGCGGGCGGCGCTTTCGTACTGATCAATCTCACGACCGATCCGCCCCTCGCGCCCGAGGTCTCTCTGGCGACAACGGCGCGCTGGATCGGCGAGTGCCTGGGCGTTGCGATGACGTTCGCGGTTCCCGCGCTGCTCCTGCCCGCGTGGCTCGTGGCGCGCGCGTTGCCCAACCGGCCCGGTGTTGCCGGCGCGCTCTGTGGAGTTGCAATCGGATTGATGGCCGACGCGGGCCTGCGCCTGTTCTGCTGGGACGGAGAGCGCTCGCACATCCTGATCGCGCACGGCGGCGCGATCGCGATACTGGTCGGTCTCGGCGCGCTGGCCGCGCTCGGGGTCGAGCGCTCGAAACGCAGGTAAAGACGATGTGCATGTGAACCTGCGCAAGGAATCGGAAATGCCACAGTTGGGACCGAAAGCCTCCGAGGGAAAGGGATGGGTCATCGAGTGAGCTACCTCAAGAAACCCAAGATGCTCTGACGCCGCGAGGACTTACGGCGTAGCCGCTCCGGAACAGGTCGGCCAGCGCTCGTCCGGCCGTTCGACCAGGTCGATCAGGAACAGCTCGCCGGAGCGAGCACGATCGGACTGCGCGAACAGCAGACGATCTGCGGCCGGCGAGAGCAACGGGCCGACCTGGAATACGTTCGCGAAGGCGGGGATGCGCTCGCGCTCGATCCAGCGATTCCCCGAGCGCTCGAATCGATACAAGTGCGAGCGGTCGCCGCGATCCACGACGGCGACCAGCGTGCGGCCGTCGTGCGAGATCTCTGCTTCATATTCATACGCAGCGGTGCTGACGGGCGGACCTACGTTGCGCACCGTCCACGCACCATCGGCGCTCTGCGTTGCGACGTAGATGTCGCCCTTGCCGAAGCCGCCGGGACGGTCGGAGCCGAAGTAGAGCCGGCCTTCGCGATCGGCGCGCGGCAGGAGTTCGGAGCCTTTCGAGTTCACAGGCTCAGGCAAGCGCTGCGGCTTGCTCCAGGCGCCCCCGCTCGTGCGCTCGACATACCAGATGTCGAAGTCCTCGCCGCGCGGGTCGTGCCGCATCGAAATGAAGTACAGCCGGTTGCCGTCCGGCGTCACGCCGGGATCGCCTTCCTGCACGTCCGGCGCGGCAAACGGCGCCGGCGCCGGCTTCGACCACGCGCCGTTCTCGCATCGCGACCAGACCAGGCGATAGCGCTCGAAACGCTGGTCGGACTGCATGAAGTACATCTCGCGCCCGTCAGGCGTGAAGGTCGGCGTCGCCTCGTATTGATCGCTCGCAATCGACGCGGGCGTCCAGAGGCGGGCGGCTGCGACAGCGGCGAGCAGGATCTTCATGCCCCGGCGATGGCTTCGATCTCGAGCAGCCAAGCCTCGTCGTAGATGTCTGCGATGATGATCGTGATGGCGGGCGTGCGCTCCTTCAATACCTCGCGCCGCACTACCGAGTTCTCGCCGCGGTAACGGCGGTCCGACAGGAACGTCGTGACCTTGACCAGATTGTCGAGCGACATGCCGGCATCGCGCAGCTGGCGCTCGATGTTTGCCCATGTCAACCGGCACTGCGCGGTGAAGTCT
>DASTQG010000410.1:0-7461 GCA_035761885.1 Steroidobacteraceae bacterium
TCGATGGAGGTACCGAGCACCTCGAGCCGCCCGGGGTGCACCAGCGGGTTGTCGAGGTAGGTCTTCAGCAGGTCGGCGTGGAACTCCGCCGGCAGGCGCGTCGAGTCGGAGTTCCAGTACAGGATGTCGAAGGCGGGCGGGCGGTTGCCCATCACCCAGTTGTTCGCGACGAACAGCCACACCAGGTCGTTGGGCCGCAGCCACGAGAAGATGCGTCCCATGTCGCGGCCTTCCAGCACGCCGCTCGAGCGCGAGCGCTTGATCGCGGCGGCAATGGCGGTGCGCGAGGCGAACATGGACAGGGCCGTCGGGCACTCCGTGTCGAGCACGGTGACGAGCAGCGTCACGCTGCTCACGCGCTTGCTCTTGCTGGCCGAGAGATGGCCGAGGAGCGTCGCGAGCGTGAAGCCGCCCGCGCACGCCGCCATCGTGTTGACCTGCTCGCTGCCGGAAATCTCGCTCACCACGTCCAGCGCCTGCTTGCAGGCGCCGAGGTAAGTCTCGAGATTCCAGTCGCGCTGCGCGGCGGTGGGATTGCGCCAGCTGATCGTGAACACCGGCACGCCGTGGCGCACGCCGAACTCGGCGAAGCTGCGCCCGGGGCTGAGGTCGAGCGCGTAGAACTTGTTGATCTGCGGGGGAACGATCAGCACGGGACGCTTGTACGTCTGCGTCGTCTGCGGCTGGTACTGGATCAGCTCCAGCACTTCGTTGCGGTACACGACCGCGCCGGGCGTGAGCGCGAGGTTCTTGCCCACCTGGAACTTGCGCTCGTCCACCTGGCGCGGCATGCCGCCGTTGTTGAGCACGTCGTCGAAGAAATTCTGCAGGCCGTACAGCAGGCTCTTGCCGCGCGTCTGCGTGATGCGCATCAGCACCCCCGGGTTGCCGAGCAGGGAATTGGTGGGCGCGAACGCTTCGGTGACCAGTGACAGCGCGAAACGCGCGCGCTCGCGATCCTCGGCGGAGGCGTTGGCCTGCTCGAGCATGTTGTTCAGGCTCTGGCGCCAGGCGAGAAAACCCTGCATGAGGCGCTTGTAGTAGCCGCTCTTCTGCCACACGTCGTGACTGAATCGCCGGTCCTTGGGATCGGGCTGCAACTGCGAGCGTCCGAGCGCGACATCCATCAGCTCGCGCGCGAAGCCGAGCTCCTCCTGCAGCACCACCTGCGGTTGCAACGCGAGCAGCTGCGCGAGGCGACGCAGGCCATCGAGCACTTCGGCCCGGTCGAGGCCGATGAGCGGATTGGCGCCGAGAATCTGCTCGGCGGCGAAGTTGGCATCCTCGTGGTCGAGCTCGGGTGCCTCGCGGTGCTCCGGCGTGAAACCGTCGCTTCCGGGCATCTCGATCGGCGCCGCGCCGGCCGTTTCCTCACCCGTCCCGGGCTGTGATTCGTCGCTCATTTTTCCCCCGCGCGGCGTGCGCCACGCCGCAGTTGCGACCGCTCCGCGGAAGTGCCTCCGCGGGCGAAAAACCGCCTGTTTCGACCGTCGGAAGCATTCGTGACGAGGGTCGTCCGAGGGGCCAGTCGCCTGTGATTATGGTCACAAGGACATAAGTCAATCGAGCCTATTATTCGCGCCGTCAGCAGGTCAACACTGCAAAGTGTATCGCCGCGCGGGCCGCAGCGTGTCGTCGAATGAGTCGACGCCGCGCAGGATGAGGCCCCCGCCGGCGCTACCCGTCGGCACTCTCGCTCAGGGACCCCTGCGAGGCCCCGAGGCCATCAGAACGGTTGACCTGAGGATGTGGCGGCAGCTCACCCCCGCAAGAGGCGGCGGTGGCTGCGGACCACGGGCTTCAACCGAGAGAGCGCCGACGTAATGACACGTCCTGCGATTGTGTTGCTGTTCCTGTGCGCGTGCCTCGCGGCGCGCGCAGCGTGCGCTGCCGGCACGCCCGCGGGCACCTCGGTGGTGAACCGCGCCCAGGTGAGCTATACGCTCGGCGGCGTCGCGGCGAGCGAGCAGTCCAACGACAGCATCTTCAGCGTTGCCGAGATCCTCGACGTGAACGTCGTGCGCCAGAGCGCGCCCGTGAGCGTCATCGCCGGCGAGTCGCGCCGCGCCATCCTGTTCCTGGTCACCAACGTCGGCAACGGCAGCGAGACGCTGCCGCTCGCGGTCGACAACCTGGTCGCGGGCGATGACTTCGATCCCCTCGCCGCCAGCGTGTACTTCGATTCCGACGCGAGCGGCGATCTCTCCGCCGCGGACGTCGCCTACGTCGCGGGCAGCAACGATCCGATGCTCGCCGCCGACGCGGCCGTGTCAGTGCTGGTCGTGAACGACATTCCCGCCAACCTCGCCGACGGTGCGCTCGGGCGCACGCGCCTGGTGGCCAGGGCGGCCACGGGCAACGGCGCGCCCGGCACGAGTTTCGCGGGCCAGGGTGCCGGAGGTACCGACGCGGTCGCCGGTGCGAGCGGCGCTCTCGCGAACGCAACGGGCGACTACGTGATCGGCGATGTCCAGGTCGCGCTGTCGAAGAGCGCCCTGGTCACCGATCCGGCCGGAGGCGGCCAGGCCACGCCGGGCGCCCGCATCGAGTACCGCATCGTCGTGAACGTGAGCGGCAGCGGCACCGCGCGTGCGCTGGACGTCGCGGACCTGATTCCGGTCAACACGACCTACGTGGCAGGGTCGCTGCGCCTGAACGGCTCGCCCCTGACTGACGCGCAGGATGCGGATGGCGGAGAATTCCAGCCAGGGGCGGCGCCGCGCGTGCGCGTCGCCCTGGGCGACATGACGCAGGCGTCGGGTGCTCAGACCGTCGCCTTCGCAGTCACGATCAACTGAGCCAGGAGTGCGGCCGATGAAAGTTTCAAGAGGGTGGTGCCTGGCGTCGGTGCTGGCGGCGAGCGTTGCAACGCTGTCCGCGGCACAGGCGCAGGAGAAGGGATGCATCCTGCTGAAGACCGTCGCCGAGGTCGAGCAGGCGGCCAAGGACGAGCGCGGCAACGAGACCAAGCGCCTCGTCGCGGCCGAGAAGGTGGTGCCGGGCGATGAGGTCGTCTACACGGTGAGTGCGACCAACGTTTGCGACGCGAACGCGGACGCCGTGGTGATCGACAACCCCATTCCCGAGCACATGACGTACATCGCCGAGTCGGCCATCGGCCCCGGCACCGAGGTGACGTTCTCGGTGGACGGGGGATTCAACTACGGCAAGCCGAACGCGCTCACGATGAGCAATCCCGACGGCAGCAAGCGTCCCGCCGCTGCCGCCGACTACACACACATCCGCTGGGTGATGCGCAACCCGCTCAAGCCCGGTGCGGTCGCGTTCGCGCGCTTCCGCGCCGTCCTCGAATAACAAAGCGCGCTTTCCACATTTAGAGCGACCTAGGGGAAACGGCGCCGCGAGCCTCGCAGGGGCTCACGGCGCCGCGTGAGTGTGCCTGCGTGTTTCGTTTCCACAACTTGTGACAGGAGTACCGAAATGATCTCGGTTCAGAAGCAGATGAGGACCAGAAGGAGGGCAATAGCCAGTACGATGCTGGCGCTGCTCTCGTTCGTCGGCGCGCACTCGGCTCTCGCCGAAGGCACCGCCGCGAGCACGCCAGTCAACAATCGCGCCACCGTCAACTACAGCGTCCTCGGCACGCCGCAGACGCTGATCGAGAGCTCTCCCCTGGGCAACTCGACACCGGGCGTCGGCGCCGGCGCCAACACCACGTTCGTCGTCGACAACCGCATCGATCTCACGGTCGACGAGGAAGACGGCGCCAACACCGCGGTGCGGCCCGGCCAGGCAAACGCGTTCGTGATGTTCCGCGTGACCAACGACGGCAACGCGCCGCAGGGCTTCACGCTCACGGCGACGAACGAGGCCGGTTCGCTGTTCGGCAACGCGGACAACGCGGACTTCAATCCGCTGCCCACGTTCGTCGATGCGAACGACAACGACACCTACGATCCGGGCGTGGACAACGCCACGCACATCGACACGCTGGCGGCCGACGCCGACGTGGCGGTGTTCGTGGTGGTCAACGTTCCGCTCACGGCCACCAACGGCCAGTTCGTGAACGTGCGCCTCGAGGCGCGCGCGGCGCTGCCGGGAACCAACGGCGGCACGCCCGCGACTGAAACCGCGGGCGCCGACACGGCCGGTGTGGACGTGGTGTTCGGCGACACGGGCGAGGACGCGCTCGAGTCGGATCTCGACCAGTTCGCAGTGCGCACGGCGGCCCTGGTCATCACCAAGACTTCGGACGTGATCAGCGATCCGTTCAACGGAGTCTCGGTCGATGCCAAGGCGATTCCGGGCGCGGTGGTCGAGTACATCGTCACGGTGCAGAACAATGGCGCGGTGGACGCCGAAGGCGTGAGCCTCTCGGACACGATCGACGGGAACGTGGCGTTCGAGCAGGGCCAGTACCCCGGCGCAATGGACGTCCAGATCCAGGTCGGCGCCGCGCCGGCGACGTTCTGCGTGGCCGAGGATGGTCCGGACGCCACCAGCGACGGCTGCACCCGCACGGGTGCGACGCTCACCGTCAACCCGACGGTGCCGGTCGTCGTGCCGGCGGGCCAGTCGGCGACCGTGCGCTTCCGCGTCTCGATCAACTGATCGCAGCGCAATGAGGAAGCTCGCGGGGACGCCGCACGAGCGGCGCCGCGGTGCATTCCTCGCGCGACATGCGTAACCGAATCGGTACTCCGGTCTACGCCGGGAGCGGGGCGAGCCTTCAGGCTCGCTCCGCTTTCCTGCGTTTGAGGGGACTCGTGAGCGAGTTCTCTGCGGACGTGCTCACGCGTGTCGCGGCGCTGTTCCTGCTGCAGATCCTCGCGGGCTTGCTCTCACCGGTGGCGGCGCAGACGACTGCGCCGGGCACGGTGATCAGCAACGTCGCCGAGGCCACCTTCGTCCGCGGTGCGAGCACGGCCGCTACGGCGAGCAGCAATGAGGTGACCACGGTGGTCGCGCCAACCGGCACGACCGCCACGATGCAGATGCTCAGACTCGCATTCGGGAGCACGCCTCCCGGCGGGTCCGGCGCTCCCAGCGCGCCGGAGACTTTCGGCCCCACGCAGTGCGTCGGTTCGGCGGGCGTGCAGACGCTCGCGAACCCGGTGCTCATCGGCGGGGCCACGATCGATCCCAGCCAGCCGCGTGCGTTCGATGCCACCGCTACGTACCACGGCGGCGAGCCGGTGTTCGTGCGCGTGGTCGACGGCGACCAGAACCGCGATGGGCTGGTGCGGGACACGATTGACCTTGAGTTTCGTGCCAACGGGGACGTGGAGATCATCCGTCTCATCGAGACAAGCCCGGCGAGCGGTGTGTTCACGGGCTACCTGCAGACGCGCGCGGCGGCGGCCTCGAGTCGCGACTGCGCACTGCAGGTCACGCGCGATGCGACCGTGGAATCGCGCTACGTCGACGCGCTCAACCCGGTGGACGCCGTGCAGGCGCAGGCGCTCATCGATCCGACCGGGCTGGTGTTCGATTCGCGCACGGGTGCGCCGGTGAACGGCGCGCGCGTCCGTATCGTCGATGCAGTGAGCGGCGCTGCCGCGCGCGTGCTCGGCGATGACGGCCTGAGCGTGTTCCCGAGCGAGATCGTCACGGGAGCCCAGGCCACGGACTCCGGCGGCACCGTCTACGCGTTCGCACCCGGCACGTTCCGCTTCCCGGTGGTCGGAGTGGGCAGCTACCGGTTCGAAATCGTGCCGCCGTCGAGCCATGGCTTCCCGTCCACGGCCGATGCGGCGCAGATCGCGGCGCTCCCGGGAGCGCCCTACACGATCAACAGCGGCTCCTACGGCGCGGCCTTTGCAGTTCCTGCGCCGCCCGCGGCGAACATCGACATTCCGCTCGATCCCGCGGCGGGCGTGCTGTTCCTGCAGAAGAGCAGCGCCGTTGCCATCGCCGCGATCGGTGATTTCGTGCAGTACACCCTGAGACTGGAGAACACCGGGACCGGTGGACCTCTCGAGACCACCACCATTACGGACACGCTGCCGCGGGGTCTGCGCTATCGCGCCGGCTCGGCGCGCTCAGGAGAGGCCGCGCTTGAGCCGCAAGTGAGCGCCGACGGGCGCACCCTCACGTTCGATGCCGGCACGCTCGCGCCGGGCACTGCGTTCGAGCTGCGCTACGTCGCCGAAGTCACCGCCGCAGCGCGCGGTGAGAAGCTCGTGAACCGCGCGCTCGCGCAGGCTCTCGCAGGCGAGATCTCCAACGAGGCGGTCGCGACGATCCAGCTGCGCAACGAGCTCAGCCGCACGCACGGTTTCATCCTCGGCCGCATCGTCGACGGCGGTTGCGAGGCAATGAGTCAGGCTCGGGGCGTGGGCGGTGTGCGCGTGTACCTCGAAGATGGGCGCTATTCCGTCACCGACCCCGAGGGCAAGTATCACTTCGAGGACGTGCCGGCCGGAACGCACGTCGTGCAGCTCGATCGCGACACGCTGCCCGACACGCTGGAGCCGGCCCTGTGCGGCCAGAGCCCGCGCCACACCGGGCGGTCGTTCTCACAGTTCGTCGAGCTGAGCGGCGGTGCGCTGTGGCGCGCGGATTTTACGCTCACGACGCGCAAGCCGCCGCAGGGAAGCGTTGCCCTGGAGCTGAACGCGAGCGGCGGCGCCGATGGCACGACCGTAGGCGCGACGGTGGAGGTCGCGGACGTCGCCGTCGGCAACATGAAACTCCTGGCGATGCTGCCGCCGGGTGCGGCTTACGTCACCGGCTCCTCCGCGATCGAGCCCACGCAGACCGGCAACATCCTGAGCTTCGCGCTGGGCGAGCGCGCAGCGGGCTCGAGCGTGCAGCTCGCATTCGGCGTTCGCAGCACCACGGCGGGTGCGCCGTCCGGCGCAGTGCGTACCGTGCTCCTCTTCGACAGTCCGACGCAGAACGGCCAGAAGCTCGATCCGCTCGAGGCGGCGCTACCCGCGATGAGCGCGCCGGCGCGCACCAGCGCGATCACGCGCGGCGTGATCGTCATGCTCAAGGCGCCGCGCGCGGGGCAGGCGGCGGTGCGCACGGAGCCGCTGCCCGACCTCACGCAGTTGCCGAACGTCGAATCGCTCGCGCCGGGCACCGACTGGCTGTTGCCGGTGGCGGAGTTCAATCCCTCCATCACCAGCGTCAAGGTGGCGCTGCGCCACCTGCCCACGCAGAAGATCGCCTTGAGCGTGAACGGCACACCGGTGAGCGCGCTCAACTTCTACGGCACCACCTTCAACCAGGCACGCAGTGTCGCGCTGAGCTACTGGCGCGGCGTCGATATTCCGGAGGGCGAAAGCGAGCTCATGGCCGTGGTCATGGACGAGCAGGGCAGGGAAGTCAGCCGCCTCACGCGCAAGCTGAACTACGCCGGCGGCCCGGTGCGCGGGGAGCTGGTGAGCGAAGGCTCCGAGCTGATAGCCGACGGCCGCATCCGGCCGGTGGTGCGCCTGCGCCTGACGGATGCGGACGGGGAGCTGGCGCGTCCGGGCACGGTGGGCACCTTCC
>DASTQG010000411.1:0-5168 GCA_035761885.1 Steroidobacteraceae bacterium
GCGCCCCTGCGCACCGGCCGCCTGCGGCTGCGCAACCGCATCGTGCACGCGGCGATGAGCACGCGCATGGTGCGCGAGGGGCGCGTCACCGACGAGATGCTGCTCTATTACGGCAACCGCGCCCGGGGCGGAGCGGCACTGATCGTCACCGAGCCGCTCAATGCCGCGCGCACGCAGAAGCAGGGCCACCGCCTCACCGTCTGGGACGATTCCAACCAGGACGACCTGGCACGCTTCGCGGAACTGATCGAGCGCGAGGACTGCCGCCTGCTGGGGCAGATCCAGCATTCGGGTCGCGGACGGCGCGAGCGCGGCCGCAATCCCAACGCCGTCGGAGTCTCCGGGCTTGCGGACGATCTCTCCTGGACCGTGCCCCACGTGATGAGCGTGGACGACATCCGCCGCCTGATCGCCGAGACCGCCGAAGCGGCCGCACGGCTCGACCGGCTCGGTTTTTCAGGGCTGGAGATCTCCGCCGGGCATGGACATCTGTTCCATCAGTTCCTGTCGCCATGGTCGAACCAGCGCGAAGACGAGTACGGTGGCGATTTCGATGGGCGCCTGCGCTTCCTGCGCGAGCTGATCGAGGCGATTCGCGCCGGCACGCGCTCGACTTTCGTCCTGGCGTTGAAACTGCCCGGTGACGATGGCTTGCCCGGCAGCATCGACGCCGACCTGGCGGGGCAGATCGCGCGCGCAGCGACCGCCGGGGGCGCCATCGACTACGTGACGTTCTGCCAGGGGGCACACGCGCGCACGCTCGACTGGCACATTCCCGACATGCACTGGCCGCGCGCGCCCTGGATGCCCCTCATCCGCAGCCTGCGTCCCAGCCTCAACGGTGTCCCACTGATGGCGCTGGGCCTCATCACCGATCCGGCGGAAGCCGACGGGATCGTGTCGCGCGGTGAGGCGGATCTGGTCGCGATGGGCCGCGCGCTGGTCACCGATCCCGCCTGGCCGCTGAAGGCGGCGCAGGGTCGCGAGCGCGAGATCCGCTATTGCGTGTCCTGCAACACGTGCTGGGGGCAGATCATCGAAGGCCAGCGGCTCGCGTGCGACAACAACCCGCGCGTCGCCGCGCCGGACGAAGTGGACTGGTGGCCGAAAAGAGCTCAGAAGCCGCGCCGCGTCGTCGTCGTGGGCAGCGGCATCGCGGGCATGGAGGCAGCCTGGGTCGCTGCGGCTCGCGGTCACGAGGTGACCGTGCTCGGCGCGTCGCAGGAGGTGGGAGGCAAGACGCGCCTGCTGGCACGGCTGCCGGGTGGCGAATCGCTGTCGAGCATTTACGACTACCAGTGGCTCAGCGCGCGGCGAGCGGGCGTGCGATTCCAGTTGGGCGAGCGCGCCGACGCCGCGACTGTGCTCGCGTGCGAGCCTGACATCGTGGTCCTCGCGACCGGCGCGACGCTGACCTGGCCGCGTACACTGCCGCAGGAGTGGTGCGATCCCGGGCTCGTCCCGGATGCGCGCACCCTGGCCGCGCAGTTGCTGAGGTTCGGGCAGAAGCAGCACGGCGGCGCGGTGCTCTTCGACATGGATCACACGGAAGGCACCTATGCCCTGGCGCAGCTGCTGCTTCGGCTGTTCGAGCACGTGACGATCGTGACTCCGCGCGAGCGGGTCGCCGTGGACGTGCCGCTCGTGTCCGCGCTCGGCATCTATCGGCGGCTGACATGCCTGGGCGTGTCCATCGTGCCGCTGGCCGAGCTGTCGCCGGAATGCGATCTGGAAGCAGGCATCGTCCGCTACCGCAACGTGTACTCGGGCGCGGTCGGGGAGATCCGCGAGGTGTCCGTGCTGACGTACGCAACGCCCCGGCGCAGCGAAACGCAACTCGAGGCGCCATTGCGCGCCGCGGGCATCGACGTGCGCATCATCGGCGACGCCTTCGCGCCTCGCACGACGCTGAGCGCCACGTCCGAGGGACATTCCCTGGGCAACGCTCTCTGAGGGCGAACCCGGCTCGCGTAGAATGCGGTGCGATGGCCGCAGACTCCACCGTCGCCCACGACGCGCTTCGCGCGCTCGCCGCTCGCGCGCTCGAGGCCGCGACCCAGGCGCCGGTCGACCGCGAAGCGCTCGAGGGCGCGGCGCCGCGAGTGCGTGAATCCCTAGAGCGGGTGCTCGCCGTCAGCGACTTCATCGCCAGTGCCTGTACCGGCCACCCCGGATTTCTCGCGCAGTTGCTCCAGGATCCGGCTCTCGTCGACGGGTCCGATGGGGCGAACCTCGGGCGCACCTTGCGCGCCGGGGTTGCGCAGGCTTCGAGTGAAGCCGAAGCCATGACCGCGTTGCGCCGCCGGCGCAGGCACGAGCTGGCCCGCATCGCGTGGCGCGCGATCGCCGGCTGGGCCACCGAGAAGGAAACACTGAGCGAGCTGACCTCGTTCGCGGACGCCGCGATCGCGGGAGCGTGCGAGTTCGCCGAACGCGATCTCGCGCGTCGCTACGGCACGCCGCGCTCGGCGCAGGGCGAGGCGCAATCGCTGATCGTGCTCGGCATGGGCAAGCTCGGCGGCGGTGAGCTGAATTTTTCCTCCGACATCGATCTCGTCTTTCTCTTCGGCGAGCCCGGCGACACCGACGGCGCGCGCTCGATCAGCAACGAGGAGTTCTTCACGCGCGTGGCGCGCACGCTGATCCGCCTGCTCGACGCGGTGACCGCGGATGGATTCGTGTTCCGCGTCGACATGCGGTTGCGGCCGTTCGGCGACAGCGGCCCGCTGGTGGCGAGCGCCGGCTTCTTCGAGAGTTACCTGCAGCAGCACGGGCGCGACTGGGAGCGTTACGCCTACGTCAAGGCGCGCGCGCTCACCGGTGCCGCCGCGTACGCGCGACTCTACGCGGACGCGGTGCGCCCGTTCGTCTACCGCCGCTACCTCGACTTCGGCGTTTTCGATTCGCTGCGCGCGATGAAGGAGCTGATCGCCCGCGACGTCGCGCGCCGCGAAGTGCAGGAGAACGTGAAGCTCGGCCCGGGCGGCATCCGCGAGATCGAGTTCCTGGTGCAGGCGTTCCAGCTCCTGCGCGGCGGCAGCGACCGCCGTCTCCAGACTCAGTCGCTGCTGGTCGTGCTGCCGCTGCTCGAAGGCCAGAAGTTGCTGGCGGGGCCGGTCGTCAAGGAACTGGAGCAGGCATACCTCTACCTGCGGCGCCTGGAAAACCGGCTGCAGATGATTGCGGATGAGCAGACTCACGATCTTCCGGAGGACGCGGCGATGCGTGCGCGCCTCGCGCTGGCGATGGGCTCGGACGACTGGAGGACGGTGGAGCGGGAGCTCGGCGCGCAGCGCGCGATCGTGAGCGCGCATTTCCACGCGTTGCTGTTCGGGCCGGCGAACGCGGCAGGCGCGGTGGCGCCGGCGTTCGACCTGGAGTCGTTGTGGGACGCGGCGCGACGCCGGCCCGCGCTGCGCGAGGCCGTGGCGCGCATCGGGATCGAAGACGCCGATGCGGCAGCGGGACTTCTCGCGGAGTGGCTGGAGAGCGGCGCGGTGCAGCGGCTCGAGGACGTGGGCCGCAAGCGCCTGCAGACGCTGATTCCGCGTCTTCTCGAAAGCGTGCGCGGGACGGGCGCGCAGATCACCGCGCTCGGTCGCGTGATGCGGGTCCTGGAAGCCGTGGGCGGTCGCAGTGCGTATTTCGCGTTGCTGAACGAAAACCGCGCGGCGCTCGCGCGCCTGGTGGCCATCTGCGAGCGCAGCGAATTCCTGGCGCAGCAGATCGCCGCCTTTCCGTTGCTGCTCGATGAGCTGATCGACGAGCGCATCCTGGAGGAGCCGCCGACGCGTGAGCAGCTCGCGCGCGAGTTGCAGCTGCGGCGCGAGCGTGCCCCGGACGCCGATCCGGAGCGCCAGGTCGAATCCCTGCGCCACTTCCAGCGCGCGGCGGTATTCCGGGTCGCGCTCGCGGACCTCATGGGCCGCCTGCCGCTCATGCGCGTGAGCGATCGCCTCACCGAAATCGCGGAGCTGATCCTGCAGGAAGTGTTCGACATGGCCTGGCAGCAGCTCACGCAGGCGCACGGCGTGCCACGCGCGGGCGCGCGCGAGGGCGAGGACCTGCGCGCGGTGTCGGTCGCGATCGTGGGCTACGGCAAGCTCGGCGGTCTGGAGCTCGGCTACGCGTCGGACCTGGACCTGGTGTTCCTGCACGATTCGTCGGGCGAGACCCAGCGCACCGACGGCCCAAGGCCTCTCGACAATGCGGTGTTCTTCCTGCGGCTCGGGCAGCGCATCGTTCACCTCCTGACTTTGCATTCTTCCGCCGGGCGGCTGTACGACGTCGACATGCGCTTGCGCCCGAGCGGCAAGGGCGGACTGATGATCACGCAGGTGCAGGCGTTTCAGCAGTATCAGAAAAGCGAGGCGTGGACCTGGGAGCACCAGGCGCTGCTGCGCGCGCGCGCCGTGGCTGGTGCGCCGGAACTGAGGGCGGAATTCGAACGCATCCGCCTGGACGTGCTCTGCAACCACGTGCGCCGCGACACGCTGCGTGAAGAGGTGCGCAGGATGCGAGAGCGGATGCGCAGCGAGCTCAGCAAGGCGAAGGCGGGTCAGTTCGACGTGAAGCAGGACCCCGGCGGCATCGCCGACATCGAATTCCTGGCGCAGTACTGGGCATTGTCCTGGGCCGACCGCCAGCCGCCGCTCGTGATGTTCTCCGACACCATCCGGCAGCTCGAATCAGTGGCCTCGGCCAACCTGGTGCCACAGGAAACCGTCGACGCCCTGACCCACGCATACCGGACGTACCGCACCGAGATACACCATCGATCGTTGCAGGGTGCCGGCGAGGCAAGTCCCGCCTCGGTGGTGAGTGGCGAGCACTTTCAGGCCGAACGAGCGGCGGTGACCGCGGCCTGGAACGCTGTCATGTCCGGCGGCTGAACCCCGGGCGTGTGCGATATACTTTGATCATGGCCGCCACAGAACGACCGCGTACGCTCATTCAGCCGAACGCGCAGAACCAGTACCAGGTATCGCGCGAGGATCTGCCGCTGGCCTGCCCGATGCCTGAGATGTACCTGTGGAACTCGCATCCGCGGGTGTACCTGCCGATCGAGCAGTCGGGCTGGGCGAAGTGCCCGTACTGCGGAGCCGAGTACACGCTCCTCAAATAGCCGCGGCCCGTCCGCGGCCGTATGCCGGCAGCCAGCCGGCAAG
>DASTQG010000412.1:0-5012 GCA_035761885.1 Steroidobacteraceae bacterium
ATACGCCGAGCGAAAACGTGTCGGGACGCTGGAAATACGCGCTGAACTGCTCGCGCGCGCGCGCGTTGAAGAGGATCGACTTCGCCCAGCCCTGCCCCGCGCCCAGCACGTCGCCGTACGAGAAACCGCCGCAGGCGATCAGTCCCCGGAACTCGGACAGCTCGCGCCGGCCGCTGAGGATGTCCGTCATGTGCACGTCGTGCGCTTCGAACCCCGCGCGCATCAGCACGGCAGCCATCTCGACCTGGCTGTTGACGCCCTGCTCGCGCAGCACCGCGACGCGCGGGCGCGCGCCACGGTTCACGAACGGCGCAGCGACGTCCTCCGCGGGATCGAACGACAGACGCACGTCCATGCCCGGATCATCCGCATCCGCGAGGCGCTCGTATTCCTCGTCCGCGCAGTCGGGGTTGTCACGCAGCCGTTGCAGGCGCCAGGAAGTTTCCGACCATTGCCGCCGCAGCTGGGTGCGGCTCGCCTGCAGGCGCTCGCTTCCCACCGCGATGCGCACGTCATCTCCGGCCATCGCGGTGCCGATGTCGTGTACGTGCTCGGCGAGATCGTGCGCCGCGAACACCGCGCGCACGTCGTCGATGTCCGAGGCGCGCACCTGCAGCACCGCGCCAAGCTCTTCGGAAAAGAGCGCAGCGGCGGCACTCGACTGCCCCACGGGCAGCGTCACGTCCAGGCCGCAATGACCGGCGAACGACATTTCCAGCAGGGTGATGAGCGCACCGCCATCGGATCGGTCGTGGTAGGCGAGCACCAGGTCGCGCGCCCTGCAGTCGCGCAGCGCGGCGAAGAATCCGCGCAGGTACTTCGGATCGTCGAGATCCGGCGGCGTCGCGCCGAGCTTGCCGTACACCTGCGCCAGGCTCGACGCGCCGAGCCGGTTGCGGCCGCGGCCGAGATCCACCAGCAGCAGGCGCGTATCGCCGCGATCGGTCCTCAGGCGCGGCGTGAGCGTGCGCCGCGCATCGCGCACTGGTGCGAAGGCGGAAATGATCAGCGAGACCGGCGACACGACGCTCGTGGTGGCGCCCTGCCCGCCCCAGCTGGATTTCATCGACAGCGAGTCCTTGCCGACCGGAATCGTGATGCCGAGCGCGGGCGCGAGCTCTTCGCCCACGGCGCGCACGGTGGCGTAGAGAGCGGCATCCTCTCCGGGTTCGCCGCAGGCAGCCATCCAGTTGGCCGACAGGCGCACCTCGTCCAGCCTGCCGATGTCGGCAGCGGCGATGTTCGTGATCGCCTCGCCGATCGCGAGCCGCCCGGACGCCGGTGCATCGAGCAGTGCCACCGGCGTGCGCTCGCCCATCGCCATCGCTTCGCCCGTGTAACCCTCGTAGTCAGTGAGCGTCACCGCGACGTCGCTGACCGGCACCTGCCACGGTCCGACCATCGGATCGCGGCTGACCATGCCGCCGACGGTCCGATCGCCGATGGTGATGAGAAACGTCTTGTCCGCGATAGTCGGCAGGTGGAGCAGGCGCTGCAGCGCTTCGCGCAGGTCCAGCCCGCGGCCGTCGAACGGCTCTGACTGCGCGGGCTGCGAACGTACGTCGCGCAGCATGCGCGGGGCTTTGCCGAGCAGCACGTCCACCGGCATGTCGACCGGCCGATTCTCGAAGTGGGAGTCGTCGACGCGCAGCCATCCGTCGCCGGTGATCTCACCGATCACCGCGTATGGGCAGCGCTCTCGCTCGCACAGCTCGCGCAGGATCTCCAGCCCGTCCGCCGGCACCGCCAGCACGTAGCGCTCCTGCGCTTCGTTGCACCACAGCTCGAGCGGCGACATGCCAGGCTCGGCGGTGGGGATGCTGCGAAAGTCGATGCGACCGCCGCGATGGCTGTGTGCGACGGCCTCGGGCACAGCGTTGGAGAGTCCGCCGGCGCCGACGTCGTGAATCAGCACGATCGGATTCTCGTCACCGAGCGCCCAGCAACGGTCGATCACTTCCTGTGCGCGCCGCTGGATCTCCGGATTGCCGCGCTGGACGGAGGCGAAGTCCAGGTCCGCGCTGCTGGCGCCGCTGGTCATCGAGGACGCCGCGCCGCCGCCCAGGCCGATGAGCATGCCCGGGCCGCCGAGCACGACGATGCGTGCGCCGACCGGCACCTCGCCCTTTTCGACGTGGGCCCGTCGGATGTTGCCGAGCCCGCCCGCGATCATGATCGGCTTGTGATAGCCGCGCACGCGACCCGGCGGATCGCGCGGCAACGCCAGCTCGAAGGTGCGGAAGTAGCCGTTGATGTTCGGCCGGCCGAACTCGTTGTTGAACGCCGCGGCGCCGATCGGCCCGTCGATCATGATGTCCAGAGCCGAGGAGGCGCGCGGCGAATGTCCGTGGTCGGTTTCCCACGCGCGCTCCGCGCCCGGAATGCGCAGGTTCGAGACTGTGAATCCCGTGAGGCCGGCCTTGGGCTTGGCGCCGCGGCCGGTCGCGCCCTCGTCGAGGATCTCACCGCCCGAGCCGGTCGCCGCTCCGGGGAAGGGTGCAATGGCCGTGGGGTGGTTGTGAGTCTCCACCTTCATCAGGATCTCCACGCGCTCGCGCGAGCCCTCGTACATGCCGCTCGCCGGGTTCGGGGCGAGCCGCACGCCCTCCGCGCCCTCGATCACCGCCGCGTTGTCCCGGTAGGCGGACAGCACGCCGCGCGGATTGTGCGCGTAGGTGTTCTTGATCATCGCGAACAGCGACTTCGGCTGCCGCTCCCCGTCGACGATCCAGTCGGCGTTGAAGATCTTGTGGCGGCAGTGCTCGGAATTCGCCTGCGCGAACATCATGAGCTCGACGTCGGTCGGATCGCGCTCGAGCTTCGCGTAGGCGCTGAGCAGGTAGTCGATCTCATCCGCCGCCAGCGCAAGGCCGAGGCGCTTGTCTGCCTCGATCAGTGCTTCGCGCCCACGCTGGCCGAGCGGTACCACGCTCATCGGCTTCGGCGCGTGATGCTCGAACAGCTGCGCCGCGTCCTCGATGCGGGTCCACCACGTCTCGACCATGCGGTCGTGCAGCGCCGGGGCGAGCGCCGCGAGGTCGTCACGGCTCGCGGCGGCACCGAGACCCTGGATGCGATACGCGATGCCCCGCTCGACCCGCCGGACGGCGTGCAGGCCGCACACGTGCGCGATGTCGGTGGCCTTGCTCGACCACGGCGACACGGTCCCGGGTCGCGGCACGACCAGGATCAGCTGGCCGGATTCGTCCCCCGCCTCGAAGCGCGGGCCGTAAGTGAGGAGTCGCTCGAGCGTCGCGCGCTCTGTGGACTGCAGGTCACGCTCGAGGTCGGCGAGGTGAATCCAGCGGGCGGCCACTCCGCTCACCGCGGGACGTCGCGCGCGCAGGGCGCGCAGGAGCTTGTCGAGACGGAATGGAGAAAGCGCCGGCGAGCCTGGCAGGGAGAGCATCACGTTGACGGATCGTCCTCTTGTCGGGTCAGGTGCGTCCGCCCTGGTCGGAGGGAGGCGTGTAGACGGGCATCGGGAACTGGGTGACGTTACTGCCTTCCAAGGCACTGATCTTGCTGATGCCCTGCTTGCGCACCTCGTCGATGCGCACGATCGAATGCATCGGCAGGTAGGTGCGCTTCACGCCCTCGAACTCGCTCTTGATGCGTTCTTCGCTGGGATCGACGACCACCGTGGAACGCTCGCCGAAAACCAGCTCCTCGACCTCGATGAAACCGAACAGACTGCCGTGGCTCACCTTGCGGGCGTAGATCTCGTAGACCTTGCCCTGGTTCACGAACATGACCTTGAAAATGTGACTCGCAGCCATTTCGACGACCGGTGCCCGCTGATAGCCTTGCGGCCATTATACGGAGACTGCGTGAGCTGCGTCCCAAGGGAACCGTGGCTCGACACGAGAACGAATGTTCCGTGGCAGTCGCCAGAGCGACCGGACCGCCGCGAGGCGGGCCGAAACAGGTGGAACTGGCCAGTCCAGGTCGGGCGGGAAAGCGAGGGAAGACGACATGGCGCTACGACTCAGGGTCGTCAGCAATCACGCCAAGATTCTTGGCGAGGCCTCGAGCCGGGTGTTCGGGGTTCACGGCGGCACGATCGGCCGGTCCGGCACCAATGACTGGGTGCTTCCGGACCCCGAGCGTTACATCTCAGGTAAGCACGCGCGCATCGACTATCGCGCGGGCAGCTACTGGCTGACCGACACCAGCTCCAACGGCACGTACGTGAACGAGGCCTCGGACCCCCTGTCCGCGTCGGGCCCGCGCGAGCTCAAGGACGGCGATCGGCTGCGCATGGGCGACTACGACCTGGTCGTGGTCGTCGACGCCGTCAACGACTTTCCGCCCGACAAGAGCGCGATCGTCGCCTACGACGGCCTCGCGCTCTCCTCGGCGCGCAAATCGATCGAGAACGACCTCGGCGCCTCGCTCAACCTGGACGCGTTGCTCGCGCCCGAAGACAGCGGCTCGCGCGTCGTGAAGGCCGTGAACGCATACGGCCAGGTGGTGGAGCCGGAACGTCGCAAGAATTCCAGCTCCAAGCAGCAGCAGCGTCCGCTTTCTCGTCCCCCTTCACCGCCGCGCGAAGTGCCGTCGCCCGCGCCGGAGCCCGACGCACGCGAAGTGCCGTGGAACCTCGCCACGCGCCGGATCGAGCCTTATCGCAATCCCCTGCGCGCCACGCCGGCGGAGGCTCCCGCGCCTTCTGCGCCGGAAGCGAGCGCACCGGCTGTCCGTTCCGAGCCTGCGCCTGCGGCGCGCACCGACGCCGCGCCCGGGGCCGACATGACCGCGGCGTTGCAGTTGCTGTGCCGCGGCGCGGGACTGGATCTGAGCACGATTCCCACCAATGCCCAGTCGCAAATGCTCGTGCTCGCGGGCCAGCTCCTGCGCGAGACGATGTTCGGCCTCATGGACGTGCTGCAGGGGCGTGCGGAGCTGCGCAGTCGCTTCCGCATCGCGCAGGCCACGATCCAGCCCAGCGACAACAATCCGCTGAACTTCTCGGCCGGGGTCGACGAGGCGCTGCGAGTGCTGTTCGAGCA
>DASTQG010000413.1:0-2087 GCA_035761885.1 Steroidobacteraceae bacterium
CTACGCCGACAAGACCGAGTATTTCGTCGAGCGCCTGGCGCGCGGACTGGCGCGCATCGCCGCGGCGCAGTACCCGCGACCGGTGATCGTGCGCACCAGCGATTTCAAATCGAACGAATACGCCAACCTCATCGGCGGGCGCGAGTTCGAGCCGCGCGAAGAGAACCCCATGATCGGCCTGCGCGGTGCCTCACGGTATTACTCTCCCGCGTATCGCGAGGCATTCGCGCTCGAGTGCCGGGCGCTGCGCCGGCTGCGCCTCGAACTCGGCTTCCGCAATGTGATCGTAATGATTCCTTTCTGTCGCACGCCGGCCGAAGCGGACCGGGTGCTCGAGGTGATGGCGCAGAACGGCCTCGAACGCGGCGTCGATGGCCTGCAGGTCTACGTGATGTGCGAGATTCCCTCGAACGTGATCCTGGCGCGAGCCTTCGCGCAGCGCTTCGACGGCTTTTCGATCGGCAGCAACGACCTGACCCAGTTGACGCTGGGCGTCGACCGCGACTCTGAACAGCTCGCGCGGCTCTTCGACGAGAAAGATGAAGCGGTGAAGTGGATGATCCGCCGCGTGATCGGCGAGGCGCACGCCGCTGGCGCGAAGGTGGGCCTGTGCGGCCAGGCGCCGAGCAACGATCCGCAGTTCGCGGCTTTCCTGGTGGAGTGCGGCATCGATTCGATTTCGGTGACGCCCGACAGCTTCGTGGCCGTGAAGCGGGCCGTTGCGCTCGCCGAGACCCTGGTCCGCAAAACTACGGACGAATTGACCGCACGGCAGGCCTAACCTGTTGTGCCATCGGACACAGGAGAATCGCCATGAACGTGGGAGAAGTTTGTCAGCGCAGTGTCGTGACCGTGCGGCCTCTCGATGAGCTGCTGAGCGCGGCGCGCGTGATGCGCAACAAACACGTGGGTTACCTCATCGCCGTCGAACCGGGCGTGAAGGACGGTTCATTCACACCGGTGGGCGTGCTCACCGACCGCGACATGGTCATTTCAGTCATGGCGCGTGAGGCCGATCCGCGCACGCTGCGCGTGGAAGATGTCATGACACGCGACCTGGTGGTCGCGCGCGAAGACGATCAATTGGGCGCGGCTCTGGCACAGATGCGCCGCATGGGTGTCCGCCGCCTGCCCGTGGTCGGCGAACGCGGCGAGCTCGTGGGTATACTCTCGCTCGACGACGTCATCGAGACTCTGAGCGGGCAACTGCGGGATGTTGCCGGCTCGATCCACTCGGAACAGGTGGTCGAGCAGGTATTGCGTTCGTAGCGCCCCGTCTAACTGCCTTGCGCGCGCCTCTCGCGGGATCGCGCGCGGTGGTCGGCCAGCAGCGCGCAGACCTCGGCGTCGCTGACCTGTGCGAATTCGCCATACCATTCGCCGATGGCGACCAGGTACTCCGGCATGCCGAGAATGACCACCATGTCAGCCTCGGTTTCCACGAGCGCGGCCGCCTCACGCGAGGCAATCGGTGCGGCCACGACAATGCTCGCGGCACCGGCACGGCGCGCCGCGCGCACCGCTGCGAGCATGGTGCAGCCCGTCGCGAGTCCATCGTCGATCAGCACCACGGTCAGACCACGCAGATCGAGCGGTGCGACCCCAGCGCGGTATTTCCGTTCGCGGCGCTCGAGCTCGCGACGTTCGGCCCGTGCGAGCTGCTCGAAGCTCAGGCCAAGCCTCTCTACATGGGCCTGCAGGTCCGGTTCCCGCACTTCGACGTCCCTCGCGATCGCACCAATGGCGAACTCGCGCTGACCGGGCATTCCGACCTTGCGCACCACCATCACGTCGAGCGGCGCCGCGAGCGCGCGCGCGACTTCGTAAGCGACCGGAACGCCGCCGCGCGGCAGTCCAAGCACCATCACCGGCGCCGGCAGCTTGATCGCACGCAGCGCATCCGCCAGCGCGATACCGGCGGCTTTGCGATCGGCGAACACTCGTGCATCGCGCGTCATTGAGGCGAAACCTACAAGAACAGGGAGCACTAGCAGGATGCGTAGGACTACTGATTCCATGCGCCGCGCAAGCCGCTTCAATGTCCGCATGCTCCGGGGCAGATGGCGAAAAGTCCTGTTGGCGATCAC
>DASTQG010000414.1:0-5565 GCA_035761885.1 Steroidobacteraceae bacterium
GATCGCGAGCGGCAGCAGCGACAGGCTTGCCTCGAGCGTGCGGTGCTCCGGATACATGGAGCGCTCGATCGGCACATCGAGGCTGCTCTTGCGCAGCGAGCCCGCCGCGGTGCTGGTCATGAACGGCGTCGACGGCCGGACGCTGAGGTCGATCGTGCGCCGAGCGCTGTTCCCGCCGCTGCTCGCGGTGAAGCGCAGCTTCGCAGGGCCCAGCTTCGTGAGCGTGCGCAGGCGGAAGCGCGCCGAGGATTCGCTGTTCTCGGCGATCTCGAGGACCTGGCGCGCCTCGCCCTCGAGCGCGAGGCCGGCGTCGACGTCGAGCGCAACGGTTATGCGCGCGTTCGCCCCCGAGCCTTCGAGATTGTTCGCCAGGCCGACACTGACCTCGAACAGGTCGCCGGGCGTGACGGTCGTCGGCGCGTTCGGCGAGAGCACGAAGTCGCCGCGCACCAGGGTGCGGCTCTCGTGAACGCCGATCGCATCGCGCGTGACCGCGACCGCCATGACGCGCAGCGTGCCGTTGAAGTGATCGGGCACCGTGTAGCGGACCTCGCGGGTCGTCGCGTCGGCATCGAGGATGCCGGACCAGAAGGCCACCGGCTCGTCGCCCTTGCGGCGGAAAGGATTGAGGTGGCGGCCGAGCGCGGCCTCGGCGTCGCCGCCGGGCGCGGCGGCGTTGCGCCGAAACTCCGGCAGGATGAGGTCGAGGATCTGCTGCGTGCTCACTTCGAGCGCGCGCTTCTCGAAGAAATGCGCCAGCGGATCGGGGGTTCGGTAGCGCGCCACCTGCAGGATGCCCTCATCGACCGCGAACAGCACGATGCGGGACGGCGCGGTGGTGGAGTAGCGCAGCGCGAGTGTCTCGCCCGGCTTCACCAGCGTGGGCGCCTGCACCTTCACGTCGAGGCGACGGCGATCGCTGTTGATGGAGAACGGGGCGATGCCGTACGACAGCGGACTGGTGTAGATCTCTTCGGAGCCGGGATCGCGCACGAACGCGACGCTCACGTAGGCATTGCCTTCGATGCCCTCGGGCAGGCGGATACGCTGGGTCGACGAAGTCGTGGTGGTGCGGAACCAGCGCCAGGCGTAGACGCGGTCGCGCTCGATCGTGATGAGGCCGGCGCCCACGTACGGCGCCTGGATCTGCATCTCGATCTCATCGCCCGGTGCGTAATCCTTGCCGGCGAGCGCGATCTGCAGCTCGGCGTTCTTCTCGAGCGTGCGCGACAGGTTCGCCGCGCCCGCGACCAGGTACTCGATGCGTGCGAGCTTCTGGCCGGCGCCGTCGCGCACTTCGTAAGCGAAGGAGCCCGGCTGCGAGGTGGCGAGCTTCAGCCGCACTCCCTCGGCCGCAATCGCCAGCGATTCCTGCTCCAGCACGATGTCCTTGCGCCGCGACTCGTACTGGTAGGTGCCGTTGTTCTGCCTGAGCAGTGCCGACACATAGCGCGTCTCCAGCCGCACCAGCACGAGGTCCGCGACCGCGGTACGTTGCGCGCGCGGATCGATGGCGATCAGCTCGACGGCGCGTTCGGCGCCGCGCGATACGTAGTCGAGACTGCCGTCGCCCTTCCAGCCGACCAGCCAGGGCATGCTGGAGACGAGCTGCGCCGCCTCCGACGTCACTCCCCGCCCGCCGTCCGCCTCGAAGCCCTCGGTCATCAGGTGCACGCGATAGGTCGCACGCGCGAAACGCTGCAGGTTCAGATCGAACACGGCTTCGCCATCCCGATCGGTGGTCTGCTCCTTCAGCTCTTCGGTGAAGCCCTCGCGCGCCGCCTGCGGATCTGTGAAGACATGGTCCGGAAATGCGCGGAAGGCAGGAAACGCCGGCGACAGTGTCATGCGAGCCGTGACGCGCCGATTCTGAGCGGGTGTGCCGAACAGGTTCTCGAGGTCCACGCGCGCCTGCAGGTCGTCGGGTGCGACCCAGCCCTCGGAGGAATGCGCCGAGAAGCGCGTCGCCATGCGCAGTCGATCCGGCAGGAACTCGCGCACCTGAACTTCAACCGAGCCGAGGAGGGCGGTGCCGTGAGTGGGCCGCACGATCGACAGCGAGACCGTGTAGACGCCAGCCGGCCAGGCCGGCTGTGTCTTCAGGCGGAATTCGCCGAAACCTCGCGCGCCCAGCGCGAAACCTTCGCTGCGCACCGAGATGCCGCGCGGATCGACCACATCGATGCGCAGCGGCACGCCCTCGGGCATGGCAGTCCAGTCCTGGCTGCGCACCAGCGCGCCGATGCGCACTTCCTCTCCGGGCCGGTACAGGCCGCGGTCCGAGAACAGGTATGCCGAGAGCGTCGCCGGATCGACGCGATTGCTGACGCCGCCGACCTCGAAACGCGACAGGTCCAGGCCGCGATCGCGCTGCTCGATGGGCAGGAACGACATGTCCGCGCCGTGCCGCGCGAGATACAGGACGGGCTCGTGCTCGCGCTTGAAGCTGCTCAGGTCGGCGAAGCGCACGTGACCCTGGGCATCGGTGACACCTGCCAGCACCTCGAGCCCGTTGCGTCCGAGGATCTGCACGTTCGCGCCGGCCACGGGCTCACCCGTGGCGAGCGATTGCACGAAGACGTCCTGTGAGCCGTCCAGGGAGCGCTTGGCGAGCAGGCCGAGGTCGGTGACTACGACGAGCCGCGAGTCGCCCACGCCGGAGTCGTGCGATCGATTCCAGTTGTCGCCCTGCCCGGCGTTCGGCGAATCGGCCTCCTCCGGGTCCCAGGGCTGCACCTGCAGCAGGAAGATGCCGCGACGCCCTTGCGGGTCGGAGGAGAGGAACGGGGAGAGCGCGATGGACTCGTAATGCGCTTTGCCGGGCGGGAGCTGCGGCACGCGCAGGAGTTTCGTGAAGCGCTCGCTCACGTCGTCGACGCCGAACTTCCAGTTCTGGAAGGAGGGGCGGCTGAAGGAGCCGTCGGTCTGGGATACGAAGTGGTGAATCTCGCTGGGCAGCAGGCGTCCGACTTCCACGCGAATGCCCGGCACGTCGCGCCCCATCACCGTCACCGACCGGGTTCCCGTGGCGGAGAGGAGCGAGCCCTGGTGCACGATGCGCAGTTCCTTCGGGTACTCCGGCACCACGAGGAAGCGCTCGTCGCTGTCCGCGAGCACGTAGCCGCCGAAGGACTTCAGGCCGTTCGCGACCCGCACGTACAGTCTCGTGCCGGGCGCTTCGGTGTGGCGGAAGCTGTGCGTCTCGGAGTGCTCGCCCTCACCCGGGATGTACTCGAGGGCGACCTTCGGGCTCGCCTCCAGCACTTCGCGCCTGAGCGTCTGCTCGTTCCATGGAAACTGTCGCTGCCCGTACGCACGTTGCAGGTCGGCATCCGGGTGGTGCACGGGCAGCCGCCACGCCTGGATGCGTGAGGACAGGTCGTTTTCCTTCACGCTGTGATTGAACGCGAGCACGAGCACCTGGTCCGGTTCCTCGCGTTCGTCGCGCACCACCATCGCGCTGAGCTGCGAGACACGCAGGCTGTAGAGCCCGGGGACATTCACGCTGGTGCGCAGCGGATCCTGCGTCGCGTTGCCGCCGCGCTGGGCGCGTACGCCCTTGCCGACCACCACCTGCAGCCGACCCGCCTTGCCCGGCATCTGCAGCTCGCTGGAGTGGATGTGCGCGTTGAGGCGCGGCGCGTCGTACACGACCGTGAACGCCGTCTTGCCCAGCTCCTTCTCGATCGAGGCGTTGACGCGGTCGAACATGGTCAGCTCGATGCGCTTCTCCAACTCGCGCGCATCCACGGGATGCGTGAAGCTGAGCGTGACCACCGCCTTCTTGCTGCGGGCGAGCACGGGGTCCTGATGGAACTGCGTGTCGCTCACGCGCGCCTCGAATGCAGGCGATCGAAACTCGAATTCGTGACGCTCCAGCAGGATGTGGCGGGCGACCAGGCCGGTGCGCGCGAGCGTGACCTCGTACGTCGCGCCGATCGGCCAGTCCTCGTCGGGCTGAAAGCGCAGCGTGCGGTCGTCGTCCCACGTCCAGCGCCCGGCCGTCACCGGCGTCATGCCGATCAGGTCGCGCGCCTCGACGTTCTTGCCCACGGCCTCCAGCGGTGCGACGGAGGAAGCGAAGTGGACGAGCAGGGGATGGGGTCTGCCGGGCGGCACGCACTCGTAGCAGGTGCGCTGGGGCGCCGTGACGGAGAATTCAACCGTTTCGGGCTGGGGTCGGGATTCGTACCAGCGCCACGTGAGCCATGCGCCGGACAGCAGGACGAGGGATCCCAGTGCAATGAGCGCGCTCTGAGCGGGGCGTGCTCGCACGCGCACAGCGGCGGCGGCAGCGTGGGTGCGCGCGCGTTGCGAAGCGGTCGTGAGCCAGGAGGGTGCTTGCCAATGAAACTCGCCCAGAAGGGTGCGCAGACCGCGGCGCAGCGCGGCGAACAGGTCGGCGGGCACGAGGACTCCTTGCGGACGGGGCGATCGGGATTCCACGCCTTCTTATGTGCGCCCGGATTGTGCCGCGCAGCGGGCGGCATTGTGGACGCATTGTGGCGTCGCCACGGGGTGGACGGGTTGACATAAGCGGGAAACAGCAAGCGGAACTGAGACTTGCGTTGTCGCGATTGAGCGACCTGCGTCCACGTCCGGGGCGCTGCGACTCGACAGAATCCCTGCGCGCGATAAAAAACCGAGTGTCGGGTGGAATGAACGGGCAGGCGGCCGGAGACCTCTGGCATCTGACGATCGACGATCTGCTGGCGGCGCCGGCCGATGCGCCGCGCCTGCAGGGTCCCGGGCCGTTCGTCATCAATCTGAGCGCCTCGACCGCGCCAATCGACGTGCCCGCGGCCGGCCTGAAGGGCTACGAGCAGCTGCTGCTCTACCAGCTCAAGCAGACCGAAGACGGTCGTACCCGTTTCCGGCTGCGCCTGGGACCGATTGCCTCGGAGCTCGAGGCTGACGCGATCCTCTCCGCCTTGCGCGAGTACTACCCGAGCGCCTTCGCCACGAATGCCGCCGAGGACGATCTCAAGGTCTTCGAACGCAAGGGTGCGCGCACTGCCGAAGCCGCCAAGCCCGCGCCCAACGCGCCGCCCGCCGCTCCCGCGCTCGCTCTCGATGCGGCAGGCGAGGTCGAAGCTGAGATCGAGCTGCCGCCCGCAAAGCCTGCGGCGCCCGCCGGCAACGCTGCCCCTGCAAAGGCCAATCCGGCGACGAAAGCGACTGCGCCTGCCGAAGACAGTGCCGAGTTCGCGATCGATTTCGACGCGTTCCTTCCCCCGATGGACCTTCCGGCCCAGGCGTCGGCCCCGACGCCCGCGCCAGTGGCAGGATCCGGCAAGCGGAAGAAACGCGAGCACAAGCCGGCACGGCACGCCAAGGTTGCACGTCAGGAAGTGGCGAAGGCGGCGAAGCCCGAGGCAGTGAAGGTCGCGAATCCCGAGGCGGCGAAGGCCGTTGCGGTTCCCACGCTGCCTGAGCCCACAGTCTCACTGCGCAGTGAGCCCGCGAAGTTCGTCGAGCCCGCGCCCGATCCCAACGCGGTCACCGATCAGGTCGCCGTTCTCGCCGTACCCGATGTGGCAGGCGAGCTGACGCTGGACGATGCAG
>DASTQG010000415.1:0-7806 GCA_035761885.1 Steroidobacteraceae bacterium
GACCTTCAACGCGCGCTATCTCACCGACGCGGGTGCCGCGATCCTCATTGCCGACGCGGACCTCACGCCCGAGCGGCTGGCGCGCGAGCTCGAAGCGCTGTGCGCAGACCGCTCGCGACTGTTGGAGATGGCGCGCCGCGCGCGCACCCGCGCAATGCCCGAAGCTGCTGAAACGCTCGCACAAGCGGTGCTGAAGGCGGCGGAGGCGGGCGCATGACTACCCTCACCCGGCGTCCGGCCGACACGCGCATGCGCCGAATCCAGCGCATCCACTTCGTCGGCATCGGCGGCAGCGGCATGGGCGGTATCGCCGAAGTGCTGATCAATCTCGGCTACGAAGTGCGCGGCTCGGATCTGAAGCCCAACGCCGTGACCGAGCGGCTGGCATCGCTCGGCGCGCGCGTGGTGTTCGGCCACGACGCGCAGAACGTGAGCGACGCCGACGTCGTGGTCGTGTCGAGCGCCGTGAAGGCCGACAACCCCGAAGTGCAGGCGGCGCTGGCGCGGCGCGTGCCCGTGGTGCAGCGCGCCGAGATGCTGGGCGAGCTTATGCGCTTTCGCTACGCGATCGCGGTGGCCGGCACGCATGGCAAGACCACGACCACCAGCCTGGTCGCGAGCATTCTGGCCGAGGGTGGCGAGGATCCGACCTTCGTCATCGGGGGGCGCCTGAAGAGCTCGCAGTCGAATGCACGCCTGGGCGCGGGGCGCTATCTCGTCGCTGAAGCGGACGAGAGCGATGCGTCCTTCATGCACCTGCAGCCGCTGATCGCGATCGTCACCAACATCGACAACGATCACCTGGCCACCCACGGCGGCGACTTCGCGGCGCTCAAGCAGAGTTTCGTCGATTTCCTGCACAACCTGCCGTTCTACGGGCTCGCGGTGCTGTGCGCCGACGATGCGCACGTGCGCGACATCCTGCCGCGCGTCGGCCGGCCGGTCGTGACCTACGGCATCGATGCCGGCGAGACGACCACTGCCGACGTGCGCGCGCTCGCGATCGAGCGGCGCGGATTGCAGACGCACTTCGAGGTCGCCCGCCCGGGGCACGAGCGCAACCTCGCCGTCACGCTGAACCTTCCGGGCCGGCACAACGTGCTCAATGCGCTCTCGGCGATTGCCGTGGCGACCGAAATCGGCATCGAGGATGCGGCGATCCAGCGCGCGCTCGAGAACTTCCAGGGCATCGACCGCCGCCTGCAGCAGATCGGCGAGATCGTCACGCCCGCCGGGCGCATCGCGCTCGTGGACGACTACGGGCACCATCCGACCGAGATCGCGGCGACGCTCGACGCCGTGCGCCAGGGCTGGCCGGGACGGCGCCTGGTGCTCGCGTTCCAGCCGCACCGCTACACGCGCACGCGCGATCTGATCGACGATTTCGCGCAGGTGCTGTCGAGCGCCGACGTGCTGCTCGTGACCGAGGTCTACGCGGCGGGCGAGGCACCGATCGCGGGGGCCGACGGCCGGGCGATCTGCCGCTCGGTGCGCACGCGCGGTCAGGTAGAGCCGGTGTTCGTGGAGCGCGTCGAGGAGCTCGATCGCGCGCTCGCCGGCGTGGTGCGCGACGGCGACGTGGTGGTGACCATGGGCGCCGGGCACATCGGTGCTATCGCCCATGAGCTGGCACACAAGCTGCCGGCACGCCTCGGCTCCACGGATGCGAAACAGGGCGCGCCGCGCAAGGGCAAGCGATGAACCCGCAGCGCATCGAAACCGGTTTCGAAGCGCGCATCGCGCGCAACGAGCCCATGTCGCGCCACACCTCCTGGCACGTGGGCGGGCCGGCCGACATCTATTTCGAGCCGGCGGGCATCGACGACCTGGCGCAGTTTCTGGCGAGCCTCGATCCGGCCACGCCGATCCACTGGATCGGCCTGGGCAGCAACGTGCTGATCCGCGACGGCGGCCTGCGCGGCGTGGTGATCGCAACGCACGGCGCGCTCACGCAACTCGAGCGCGAAGCTGCGCAGGTCGTGTACTGCGAAGCCGGCGTGCCGTGCGCGCGCATCGCCAAGCAGTGTGTGAAGTGGGGCCTGGGCCCGGCCGAGTTCTTCGCGGGCATCCCCGGCACGCTCGGCGGCGCGCTGGCGATGAACGCGGGCGCGTTCGGCGGCGAGACGTGGCGTCACGTGCTCGAGGTGCGCACCATCGACCGACGCGGCGCGCAGCGCCGGCGCGCGGCGGCCGAGTACCAGGTCGGTTATCGCAAGGTCGTGCCGCCGGCCGAGGAGTGGTACCTCGGCGCGCGCCTCACGTTCGAGCAGCGTCCCGAGGCACACGCGGATGAAATCCGCGAGCTGCTCGCGCGGCGCAAGCAGACGCAGCCGATCGGCGAGTGGAGCGGCGGCTCCACGTTCACCAACCCGCCGGGCGATCACGCGGCGCGGCTCATCGAGAGCGCGGGCCTCAAGGGACATCGCATCGGCGGTGCCAGCGTGTCGACCAAGCACGCGAATTTCCTCATCAACGAAGGCTCCGCCACCGCGGCGGACATCGAGCGGCTCATCCGACACGTGCAGGCGACGGTGGAGCGCAAGCACGGCGTGCACCTGGAGCCGGAAGTGAGAATCATGGGAGAGGAGCAGTGAGCGCACGCAGGACGCAAGACCCGGCAGCGCAGGCCACGGCGCCGGCAGTCGCGCCGCCCCGCATCAGGGACGCGCGCGAGTTTGGTCGCGTGGCCGTCCTCATGGGCGGCACCTCTTCGGAGCGCGAGGTCTCGCTCAATTCGGGCGGCAACGTGCTCGAGGCGCTGCGCTCGCGCGGCGTGGACGCACAGTCCGTCGACGGCATTGCGGCGCTCGTGACGGCGCTGGCCGCGCGCCGCTTCGATCGTGTCTTCAACATCCTGCATGGCGGCGACGGCGAGAACGGCGTCGTGCAGGGACTCATGCAGGCGCTCGGCGTTCCGTACACGGGCTCCGGAGTGCTGGGTTCGGCCCTCACGCTCGACAAGGTCCGCACCAAGCAGGTGTGGCTCGCGCTGGGTTTTCCAACTCCGCGGTACGCGCGCTTGCCGCACGGCGAGCAGCGCGGCGAAGAAGTGATGGCGGCGGCGCGCGAGCTGGGACTGCCGGTCATCGTCAAGCCCTCCTGCGAAGGATCGAGCGTGGGCGTGAGCCGAGTGTTCAAGTCGCAGCAACTGCAGGCCGCGGTCGAGCTCGCTTCGCGCTATCCCGGCGAGCTGCTGATGGAGCAGCTCGTGCTCGGGGACGAGTACACCGTGGGCATCCTCGGCGAGCGCGCGCTCCCCTCGATCCGCATCGTGCCCGCGGGCGAGTACTACGACTATCACGCGAAGTACGTGGCCGAGGATACGCAGTACATCTGCCCCGGCCTGGCGGGCGTCGCCGAACAGGAGATCCAGCAACTGGCGCTCGCGGCGTTTCAAGCGGCGGGCTGCTCGGGCTGGGGTCGCGTGGACGTGATGCGCGATACGAGCGGGCGCAACTTCCTGCTCGAAGTGAACACCACGCCCGGCATGACGAGTCACTCGCTCGTGCCCAAGGCGGCGCGCGCGCTCGGCATCGAGTTCGACGAGCTGGTCTGGCGAATCCTGGAGACCAGCATGGAAGGTCGTGCCTGATGCTGCGCCGGCCCCAGAATCGTCTCAAGCCCCGGCGCGAGAGCGAGGAGCGCTGGTGGAAGGTCCCGGACCTGAACTGGCGCGCCATCGGCACCACGGCGCTGTTCTTCGCTGTGGCGCTCGGTCTCGGCTACGGGCTCATCTTCGCGCTCGACCAGCCGATCCGCATCGTTTCGGTGGAAGGCAAGTTCCAGCGCGTCTCGCCGGTGCAGGTCGAGCACGCCGTCACGAATGGGCTTACCGACGGTTTCATGACCGCGGACCTGGACCAGGTACGCGAGCGCGTGCAGGCACTGGACTGGGTGGACCAGGCGCGCGTCAAGCGGCGCTGGCCGAACGGCCTGCGCGTGGAAGTGACGGAGCAGGTCGCCGCCGCGCGCTGGGGCGAAGCGGGCCTGCTCAACACGCGCGGCGAGCTCTTCATCCGCGACGCGCGCCACGTTCCGCCGGAGTTGCCGCGCCTGAGCGGCCCCGAAGGCAGCGAGTGGCAGGTCGCGCAGCGCTATCTGAGCGCGCAGGGGCGCCTCATCGCGGCCGGCACGCGCCTGGGCGCGCTGCAACTGGACGCGCGCGGCGCGTGGAACCTGCAGCTGGTGAGCGGCATCGAGGTGCGCCTGGGCCGGCGCGAGGTCGAAGAGCGCCTGGACCGCTTCATCCAGACCGCGCTGCCCATCATGAGCCCGCGGCTCGGCGAGGTCGCGTACGTCGACATGCGCTACAGCAACGGTTTTTCCATCGGCTGGAAGAAACCCGGCGCGCTCGCGCGCCGCGACTTCACTCCCGCCCCCGCTCCCACACCTGCGCAGCGCACGCGTACCGCCGCGGCGCGCGCCACTGCCTGAGGAATTCCAGACCACGCCATGGCACGACGCACTGACAGAAACCTGCTGGTAGGCCTGGACATCGGCACCTCCAAGGTGGTGGCGATCGTGGGCGAATGCGCGCCCGACGGCAGCATCGAGGTCATCGGCATCGGCTCGCATCCCTCGCGCGGCCTGAAGAAGGGCGTGGTGGTGAACATCGAGTCGACCGTGCAGTCGATCCAGCGCGCCGTCGAGGAAGCCGAGCTGATGGCGGGTTGCGAGATCCACTCCGTCTACACCGGCATCGCGGGCAGCCACGTGCGCAGCCTCAACTCGCACGGCATCGTCGCCATCGGCAACAAGGAAGTGGCGCCGCTCGACGTGGAGCGCGTGATAGACGCTGCGAAGGCGGTCGCGATCCCCGCCGACCAGAAGATCCTGCACGTGCTGCCGCAGGAATTCATCATCGACAACCAGGAAGGCATCCGCGATCCGATCGGCATGTCGGGCGTGCGCCTGGAAGCGAAGGTGCACATCGTCACCGGCGCGGAGAGCGCGGCGCAGAACATCGTCAAGTGCGTGCAGCGCTGCGGACTCGCCGTGGAGGACATCGTGCTCGAGCAGCTCGCCTCGAGCTTCGCGGTGCTCACCGATGACGAGAAGGAGCTCGGCGTGTGCATCGTCGACATCGGCGGGGGCACCACCGACATCGCGCTGTTCTCGCAGGGCGCGATCCGCCACACGGCCGTGATCCCGATCGCGGGCGACCAGGTCACCAACGACATCGCGGTGTCCATGCGTACGCCCACGCAGTACGCGGAGGACATCAAGCTGCGCTACGCCTGCGCGCTGTCGCAGCTCGCCAATCCGGACGAGACCATCGAGGTGCCGAGCGTGGGCGACCGGCCCTCGCGGCGCCTGGCGCGCCAGACGCTCGCCGAGATCGTCGAGCCGCGCTACGAGGAACTGTTCGGCCTGATCCGCGACGAGTTGCGCCGCTCGGGCTTCGAGGAGCAGATCGCCGCAGGCATCGTGCTCACCGGCGGCAGCGCCAAGATGGAAGGCGCCGTCGACCTGGCCGAAGAGATCTTCCACATGCCCGTGCGCCTGGGGCTTCCCCAGCACGTCACGGGTCTCGTCGAGGTAGTGAGTAATCCGATCCACGCGACCGGCGTGGGCCTGCTGCTCTACGCGCGCGCCAACGCGCTCGGAGCGAGCGCGCCCAGGCCGGTGTTCGGGGGATTCAAGAGCGTCTTCGACCGCATGAAGACGTGGTTCCAGGGGAATCTGTAGATCGAGAGGAGACTGCAGCAATGTTCGAACTGATGGATGCGTACAGCCAGACAGCCGTGATCAAGGTGCTCGGCGTGGGCGGAGGCGGCGGCAACGCGGTCTCGCACATGGTGAGCACCGGCATCGACGGTGTGGATTTCATCTGCATCAACACCGACTCGCAGGCGATCAAGCACTCCAAGGTGAAGTCGTCCCTGCAGATCGGCTGCAACATCACCAAGGGACTGGGCGCCGGAGCTGATCCGGAAGTGGGCCGGCAGGCCGCCATGGAGGATCGCGATCGCATCATCGAGCTGATCGAGGGATGCGACATGCTGTTCATTACCGCCGGCATGGGCGGTGGCACGGGCACGGGCGCGGCGCCGGTGGTCGCGCAGGTGGCCAAGGAGCTGGGCATCCTGACGGTGGCGGTGGTCACCAAGCCCTTCGAGATGGAAGGCAGCAAGCGCATGCTGGTTGCGGAGCACGGCATCGCCGAGCTGGGCAAGTACTGCGACTCGCTGATCACGATTCCCAACCAGAGGCTGCTGACGGTGCTCGGCAGCACCACGACGCTGCTCGACGCCTTCAAGGCGGCGAACCAGGTGCTGCAGGGCGCGGTGCAGGGCATCGCGGAGCTCATCACCCGGCCCGGCCTGATCAACGTCGACTTCGCCGACGTGCGCACTGTCATGTCCGAGACCGGCATGGCGATGATGGGCTCGGGTGCGGCGAGCGGCGAGGAGCGCGCTCGCGAGGCGGCCGAAGCGGCGGTGTCGAGCCCACTGCTCGAGGACATCAACCTCTCGGGCGCTCACGGCATCCTGGTAAACGTCACGGCGGGCATGGATCTGTCGATCGGCGAGTTCGAGATCGTCGGCCAGACAGTGAAAAAATTCGCCTCCGACGACGCTACGGTGGTGGTGGGCACGGTGATCGATCCCGATATGAGCAACCAGGTGCGGGTCACGGTTGTCGCAACCGGTCTGGGTCGCCCCACGGCGCGCCAGCAGCACGGTCACCAGCAGCACGGTCACCACCAGCACGCTTCGCACGGTTCAGCTGCGGCTCAGCAGCCGCAGATGAAAGTAGTGTCCAACAAGGAGCGCCGGGCTCCGATGACCGCAGGCGACTACGCGGCGCTGGACAAGCCCACAGTGCAGCGTCAGCGGGCGGTCGGTGACGGGTTGCGGGCGGACGTGGACAGCGAGGATCTGCTGGACATTCCGGCGTTCTTGCGACGACAGGCGGACTGAGCCGACGGCCGGCACGCTGCTGCACGTGCCTGGCTGGCTCAGCGGCGCCCCCGCGGTTCGGGCGGGGGCGATGCCGCCGGGGTACGGGGTGCGGTCCACCGCATCGGGCAATTGCGTAGGCCCGAGCGGGTAACACCCCGATTTGGCGAGGGTTTTCCCCTATGGTACGGTAGCGCCCCTTTTATGGTTAATCAGCGCACTCTCAAGAACAGCATCCGCGCCACGGGCGTGGGTCTGCACACCGGCAAGAAGGTCCTCATGACCTTGCGGCCGGCGCCGGCGAACATGGGCATCACGTTCCGCCGCACCGACCTGCCGACGCCCGTGGACATCAAGGCGCACGCGCTCAACGTCGGCGAGACGCAGCTCGGCACGACGCTGATCAAGGACGGCGTGAAGGTTTCCACCATCGAGCACCTGCTGTCCGCCTTCGCGGGCCTGGGTGTCGACAACGCTTTCGTGGAGCTCTCCGCTCCGGAAGTGCCGATCATGGATGGCAGCGCGGGGCCCTTCGTGTTCCTGATCCAGTCGGCCGGCATCGAGGAACAGGGCTCGGCCAAGCGTTTCGTGCGCATCAAGAAGCCGATCAAGGTCGAGGACGGCGACAAGTGGGCGCGTTTCGATCCCTTCGACGGCTTCAAGGTGAATTTCGAGATCGAGTTCAACCATCCGATCTTCAAGAAACGCATGCAGACGGCGTCGATGGATTTCTCCACGACTTCGTTCCTGAAAGAGGTGAGCCGCGCGCGCACCTTCGGATTCATGCGTGACCTGGAAACGCTGCGCTCCCACAACCTGGCGCTCGGCGGCACGATGGACAACGCGATCGTGCTGGATGATTTTCGCGTGCTGAACGAGGACGGCCTGCGCTACGAGGACGAAT
>DASTQG010000416.1:0-13357 GCA_035761885.1 Steroidobacteraceae bacterium
GAGGCGTGCGCGTACAGCATCGCATCGGCCTGCACCTGTTCGAACGAGGGCATGCGGATGACGCTGCGCTCGCGAGCCGCGTTCGGCACTTCGCGCCGATGCCGCAGGTGCCGGATGCTCGCGAGCGGCACGCGGATCTCGTTGCCCGCAGCGCTGTTGCCCGCCGCACCCTGCGGCGCAGCCGACGCAAGCGGTGCGCCGCGCCGATCTTCTTCCATCGCGTATGGATCCACGGGCGGGTTCAGCGGCCCGGGCGTATCGAGCGTGGTGGAGTCGATTTCGTACCAGTCGGCGGGCGCGCTCCGGCGCACGAACGCCGTGCCGCGAATGTCGGTGATCTGATCGATGGACTCCCCGGCCGCGAGGCGGTGCGCGATCTCGACGATCTGGCGCTCGGCGTTGCCGTACACCAGCAGGTCCGCGCGCGCGTCGAGGAGGATCGAGCGGCGCACTTTCTCGGACCAGTAGTCGAAGTGCGCGATGCGCCGCAGGCTGGCCTCGATGCCTCCGACCACGACGGGCACGTCGCCGAACGCCTCGCGCACGCGTTGCGCGTACACGATCACCGAACGGTCCGGTCGCTTGCCGCCGACGCCGCCCGGCGTATAGGCGTCATCGCTGCGCACGCGCCGGTCGGCGGTGTAGCGGTTCACCATCGAATCCATGTTGCCGGCGGTGATGCCGAAGAACAGGTTCGGCCGCCCGAGCTCCGTGAACGGCGCCGCGCTGCGCCAGTCCGGTTGCGCGATCAGGCCGACGCGAAATCCCTGCGCCTCCAGCAGCCGCCCGACGATCGACATGCCGAAGCTCGGGTGGTCCACGTAGGCGTCGCCGGTGACCACGATGACGTCGCAGCTGTCCCAGCCCAGCTCGTCCATTTCCGCGCGCGACATGGGCAGCACCGGCGCCACGCCGAAGCGGGCGGCCCAGTGCTTGCGCCAGGAGAACAGGTCGCGTGCGGTCTGCATGGCGCGCATCATAAAGGCCCGCGAGCCACAATACCTTTCGGCCCAACTTATTGGAGTCCGCCATGCAAGACGGCGACCTGCCAGCCCGTATCGCCCGGCTCGAGGCCTGCGAGGCCATCCGCCAGCTCGTGGGGCGCTACGGCGTGGTGATCGACAACCGCGACATCGAGGGCATCGGGCTGTGCTTCACGCGCCAGGGGTCCTTTCGCTCCAGGGACGGGGTCATGAACGCGCGCGGGCGCGAGGCCGTGGTGGCGCAATTTCACGGCCGGTTCGCGGTCCTCGGCCCGAGCATGCACTGGACCCACGATCACCTGATCTGGCCCGACGCGGCCGATCCCGATCGGGCCCGCGGGCTGGTCTCCTCGCATGTCGAGCTGGTGCGGCACGACCGGCCGATGGTGTGCGCGCTGCGCTACGAAGATGCGTACCGCCGCGAGGACGGTGAGTGGCGCTTCGAGGATCGCCTGCTGTCCTTCTTCTACTACGTCGAGGTGCAGGACTACGCGCGCAGCCTGGGTTCGCTCCTGCGCATGCGCGCGTACGAGAAGCCGGCGCCAGCGGACTACCCGGAGGCGCTGCAGAGCTGGCGCGACTATTATTCTCAGACGACGCGCTAGTCGCGCGTCGGGGTCTCAGACGACGCGCTGAGCGCGCGTCAGGACGATCGCGCGCGTTGCGCTCTCACCAGCGCTTCGATCTCGGCTTCGGCTGCGAGCCAGTCCTCCAGCTCGTGACCCGCCGCAAAGCGTCTCTGCTCGGCGCGGTAATACGCGGCCGTCGCGACCATCGACGCCTTATCGACGGCGGTGAGCTGAATCGTGCGCACCACCACATCGGCTTCGGGCGCCTGCTCAGGCGGCGCGGATGAGGCTTGCTCCGGTGCTTGTGTTTGCGCAGCAGGCTCGACAGCTTTCGAGCGGCTCTTGCGCGGCTTGCTCGTCGCGCTCTTGCGGGTACGGGTTGGCTTGGACGAAGCGCCTTGCGGCGTTGCGGAATCGGACATCGAGGGTCACCAGCAAGATAAGGGAAGGGAGCTGCCATGGGCAGCGTCCCCCATATACACCGGACCGCATGGCACTGGCCAGCGTCGCGGCCTCGCCTGCAAAAATTTCATGCTCGCTGGGCGCGCCACAGTGCGACGGCGGCGAGCGCCCACGCGAGCATGAGCATGAGACCGCCGACAGGCGTCACGAAGTTTATCCAGCGGGGTGCGCCGAGCACCGACAGGTAGATCGTTCCCGAGAAGATCAGCAGGCCCGCGAGCACCAGCCCCGCCGCGGTTCGCAGCAGTCCCGATGCGGGATGGCGATCGATCAGGAGCCCCAGCCCGAGCAGTCCGAGCGCGTGGAGAAAGTGGTAGTCCACCGCGGTGCGCCATACATCCAGGCGATCGGGCGTGATGCGGCCCTGCAGCGAATGCGATCCGAACGCTCCGAGCAGCGTCGCCAGGGCGATGAGGAGGGCTGCGGCGGCCAGCCACTTCCGGGACGGTGCGGGCATGACCTTCATTCTAGCGGTAGCATTGCACGCTCGGATCTCTGCCGCGCGCAACCAAGGAAACTGCCATGCCGTCGAAACTCGCTCTGTGCCTGGGTGTCATCGCGCTCGCCTGCCTGGCGGGGTGCAGCAAGGAAGGCTCGGCCGAACGGGCCGGCGAGAAGCTCGATGCAGCGATGGACGAGGCCCGCGAGGAGCTGAGGGACGCGAGCGAGGAACTGGCCGATGCCGCCGACGAAGCCGCGGATGCGGTGAAGCAAGGGGCGCAAGAGGCAAAGAAGGGCGTCAAGGAAGCGTGCGAGGAGACCAAGGAAGCCGTCGGCGCAAAAGACACGGACTGCTGAGTTTCCGGCGCACCGCGGCAGCCTGCCGGCGGTGTCCATGACGCGAACAGTGCTCGCGCGGCCCGTTCTGCCGCGCGCAGGCGCGCCTATGCTGGCCCGCTCATCGACAACGGAAACGCCATGAAACAGTATCGACTCGAAAAGGCCGACGAGGGCTACAGCCTCTCTCGCCGCGAGGTGCCCGTCCCCGCTCCGGGTCCGCAAGAGGTCCTGGTTCGCGTGCGCGCCTGCTCGCTCAACCGGCGCGACGTCATGGTGCTGCGCGCGCAGTATGGCGGCGGCGACACCACCGGGCGTATTCCCCTGTCCGACGGCGCCGGCGAGGTTGCGGCGGTCGGCGCGAAGGTAGCGCGCTTCAAGCCGGGCGAGCGCGTCGCAGCCACGTTCTTTCAGCGCTGGAACGGCGGCAAGCCGACGCGCGAAACGCTGGGCTCTTCGCTCGGCGGAGCGATCGACGGCATGCTTTCCGAATACGTCGTACTGCACGAGGACGGCCTCGTGCGCCTGCCGGAACATCTGAGCTTCGCGGAAGGGTCCACCCTGCCCTGCGCCGGCGTCACCGCGTGGGCCGGGTTGTTCACGCGCGGCGCTCTGCAAGGCGGCGACACCGTGCTTCTGGAAGGAACGGGCGGCGTCTCGATCTTCGGCCTGCAGTTCGCGGTGGCGAGCGGCGCACGCGCCATCATCACCAGCAGCAGCGACGCGAAGCTGGAGCGCGCGACCGCGATGGGCGCGTGGCGCACGGTCAATTATCGGACGCATCCCGAGTGGGACAAACAAGTGCGCGCGCTCACCGAGGAGGCGGGCGTCGATCACGTGCTCGAAGTGGGCGGCGCCGACACGCTGCCCAAGGCGCTCGCGTGCCTCGGCTTCGATGCGCACCTCGCCTACATCGGCGGCCTGACCGGCTGGACCGGGCAGTTGCCGATCGCGATGCTCTCCGGACGCAACGCGCGCGTGAGCGGCATCCTCGTCGGCTCGCGCGCCGACTTCGAGGCGATGAACGCGTTCATCGCGCGCCACGCGCTGCGGCCGATCGTCGACAGAACATTCACTTTCGATTCGGCGGACGCGGCCTACCGGCACATGGAGTCGGGCAGCCACTTCGGAAAAATCGTTATCGAGTTGTAACGTCAGAACAGGTACCGGACTTTGCAATATTGCAAAGTCCGCTACCTGTTCGGCGCCGCGCATGTGCGAAGATGCGCGCCCCATGAGCGCACGCTTCATCACGCTCGGTCTCGACGATGCGCTGGGTCGGCAGATCCAGAGCGATCTGCGCACCGCGTACCCACAGGCCACGATCGACTCCGGCACGGTGCCGGAAGATCCGCAGGCAGTGGTGAAACTCAGCGCGTACGACGCCGTGCTGCTCGGCTACGACCACGCGCGCGCCGAGCGTGACGGTGCCGCGGGACCGCAATCGCTGCTCGCGCCTTTTCGCGGCTCCGGCGCCCTGGTGCTGCTGCTCGCGCGCGGCGGCAACGAGCTCACCGCGGTCGACGCTTTGCGCTGCGGTGCCGCCGACTACATACCGGTGCGCCTCGCTTCACCTCGCCTGCTGGCGGAGCGCATCTCCGCGGCTTTGCGGGCACGCAGCTCTCCGGTTGGCGAGCGGCGGCGTTCGCAAGTGCGCCGCACCGCGCAGGCTGACGAACTGCCGACGTCCATCACGGGTTATCGGGTCATGCAGACGCTCGCCCAGTCGGACCGCTCGGCCGTGTACGTCGCGCAGAGCCAGGAGCTCGGCTTCAACGTCGCGCTCAAGGTGTTGCGACGAGCGGGCGACAGCGCCGACACGCAGGGGGAATTGTCACGCTTCGAGCGCGAGTACCAGATCATCTCGCAGTTGCGCCATCGCGCGATCGTCGACGTGTACGACTTCGGCAACGCCGAAGGCGTGAGCTACATCGCCACCGAGTATTTTCCCGCGGGCGATCTCAAGACCCGTCTGCGCAATCCGATGTCGTCCGAAGAAGCAGTGGCCTACGTGCGCCAGATCGCCGAGGCGTTGCAGGCGATCCACGCGGCCGGCGTGCTCCACCGCGATCTGAAGCCCGCGAACGTGATGCTGCGCAACGATAATTCCATCGTGCTGATCGACTTCGGCCTCGCCAAGGAACTGGCCGGCGACAAAGCCCTCACCGGTGCGGGAGAGATTCGGGGTTCCCCCTATTACATGAGTCCCGAACAGGCAGCCGGTCAGCCCACCGACGAGCGTACCGACCTGTACAGCCTGGGTGTCATCTTCCATGAATTGCTGACGGGCGAGCGCCCGTTTCAGGGAAACACCGTCTTCGAAATCCTGGCGGGCCATCAGCACGCGCCCGCGCCGCGACTGGCGGGCGATGTGGCGCGATTTCAGCCCCTGCTCGACCGCCTGCTCGCCAAGGCGCCAGCGGATCGGTTCCAGACCGCGACTGAATTTTTACACGCGCTCAAGGGGTTGAACCCCGTCACGCTCCCCACCTCGTGAAAATATGAACTGCGCCCCTTTTGGGGCCGGGAAAATCCCAACTGCGTCCACTTCATACGAGTGGACTATTGTCAAAGATAGCGCCCACTTGACGGGGTTTCGTCGCGTTCCGGCGACTCCCCGATGGATCCCACGCGACCTGCAAGCAACCGCCGCGGAAGGTGGCGGAGCGCGTGCGGAGCACCACACACGTACGAGGTGGGCGAACGATGAAGATGCTCAAGATGGGACGGTACCAGACCCTGGTGGTCGTGCTGACCCTGTTCACCGCCGGAACGGGCGCTGTGCTCGCGCTGAACTCGATGTTCGCGAGCCGCGCCGCCGAGAGCATGGAAGCGGTGCGTGCGATCAGTCAGCAGCGGTTGCAGCCGCGCGTGATCGCGGCGCAGGCGCAGATCGTCAAGAACGATCTCGGCGCGCGGCGCTTCCTGGGCCGTGGCCTCACCGAGCTCAAGAACAACGTCGCCGCCTTCGACGGCGCTCTCGCGCAGATCGACCGTTTCGCGAACGCCGATGCCGGACTCTCGAGCGTCGGCTACGACCCCTTCAACAACGCGATCGCCAAGCGCCGGCTGCAGGAGCTGCGCCAGGTCTGGGGCGAGTACCACAAGCTGCTCAGGCCGATCGTCGGCTTCGCGGCCGGCCCCTACGTCGAGACCGCAGACCGCGGCACGCAGCTGAGCGCGGCGGGCCTGCGCCTGAACCGTGAGCTGGACCAGGCCGCACGCTTCGGCCTGTCGCGGCACGAGGACATGGCGAAGCTGGTGAGCTCGCTCGCCGAGGCGGTGGAGCAGGAGACCAGCCAGCGCGCCGCCGACCTTCGCACCTACCTCTTCGCGACGCTTGCCGTGTCGGCGGTGCTGCTGATCGCGGTGATCTTCTACTTCGGCCGCAACCTCTCGCGCCAGGAGCAGAGCTCCACGCGCGCGAAGAAGGAGACGGACGACATTCTGCGCACCGTGAACCAGGGTCTGTTCCTGCTCGACAAGGAACTGAAGCTCGGCTCGGAGCGTTCCGAGGCGCTGGAGCGCATCTTCCGCCGCACCGATTTCGACAAGCTCTCCTTCGACGGCCTGCTGCGCGGCATCGTGCCGGAGAAGACCCTCGAGACCGCGATGGAGTACGTGCGCCTGCTGTGGGGCGAGCGCGTCAACGAAAAGCTCATCAAGACCATCAACCCGCTGGTCGAGGTCGAGGTGCACATCGACGCCGGCAACGGCCAGCTCGACACGCAGTACCTGGAGTTCGACTTCAACCGCGTGAAAGCGGACGGCGTCATGTCACGCCTGCTCGTGACGGTCAACGACGTCACGCGCCGCGTGCACCTCGCGCGCGAGCTGCTCGAGTCGCAGGAGAAGGCGCAGGCGCAGCTCGACCTGCTGCTGCACATCCTGCACGTCGATCCGCGCCAGCTCACCGGCTTCCTCGAAGAGAGCGAAGTCGCGATGAAGATGGTGAACTCGATTCTCAAGGAGCCGGCCCGCGAGGAGACCGCCTTCCGCGCCAAGCTCGACGGCATCTTCCGCCAGATCCACGGCGTGAAGGGCGAAGCGGCCGCGCTGGGCCTGAAGACGGTCGAGTCGCGCGCCCACGGCTTCGAGGAATCGCTCGCGGAGCTGCGCAGCCGCCCGGCCCTGTCCGGCAACGACTTCCTGCCGCTGGTGGTGAAGCTCGACGACCTGTTCGGCCACCTCGCCTCGGTGCGCGAGATGGTGGGACGTCTCGCCGACCTGCGCGTGGCGATGACCTCGGACGACGCGCCGCGCTTCAGCGAGCACGACGATACCGACATCGGCCCGGCGGGCACCCTGATCCAGCCCGCGCCGCAGATCCTGCAACGCATGGCCGAAGGCGCCGAAGCGGCCGGCACGCTCGAAAGCTCGCTCAAGTCGCTCGCCGCGAAGGTGGCGAGCGAGCAGTCCAAGCAGGTGCACCTCGTCTGCTCGGGCCTGGACAACGTGCCGAAGAGCTATCGGCGCGCGGTCAAGGACATCACGATCCAGATGGTGCGCAATTGCGTCGCGCACGGCATCGAGACGCCGGCCGAGCGCAGCAACGCAGCCAAGGACGCCGCCGGCACCATCGTGCTCAAGTTCGAGAGCCGCGCGGACGGATACGAGCTGGTGTGCCAGGACGACGGCCGCGGCCTGTCGACGGAGAAGCTCAAGCAGACCGCCATCAAGCGCGGCCTGCTGAGCGAGGAGCAGGCCGCGCAGCTCGATGAGCGGCGCGCACTGTCGCTCATCTTCATGCCGGGCTTCTCGACGCAGGACGGCGTGACCAAGGACGCCGGCCGCGGCGTCGGCATGGACATCGTGCGCAACCTGGTCCAGGAACTCGGCGGCAAGGTCGGAGTTTCCACCACGGTGGGGCGCTTCGCGCGCTTTCGCATCTGGCTGCCGGGCGCCACGGGCGCCTCGCGCGCGGCCTGAAGTCAAGAACAAAGGATCGGAGCATGAACGCGGTTGCACCCCTGAAGCTGATGATCGTCGACGACTCGAACATCATGCGACGCAAGATCGAGCGCTCGCACCAGTGCTCGCGGCTGAACTTCGTCGGCTCCGCCGGCAACGGCAAACAGGCGGTCGAGCTCTTCAGGCGCACCGAGCCGGACGTGGTCACGATGGACATCACCATGCCGGAGATGGACGGCATCGAGTGCGTGGAGCAGCTGGTGGCGATGAAGCCCGAGGTGCTGATCCTCGTGATCTCCGCGCTCGCGGACAAGGCGACGGCCATCGAAGCGATGAAGCGCGGAGCCAACGGTTTTCTCTGCAAGCCTTTCACGGATCGGCAGCTCACCGACGCGCTCGATGAACTGCTCCGGGGAGCCGGCTCATGACCATGACCAAAGTGGAGCTCGAAACCTTCGTCGAAGGCACGACGCACTACTTCCAGACGGCCGCCAACCAGGCCGCCTCGGTGGGGTCGCCGTATCTCGTCAACGAGGGCCTGCCGAACATCCAGGAATACACGGGCGTCATCACGATCGCCGGCAAGCGCAAGGGCGTCGTGTACTTCACCGCCTCGCGCCCCATGCTCACGGTGCTGCTGATGCGCCTGGGCGAAACCGACATGACGCACGAGAACATGTGCGACCTGGTGGGCGAGGTCGCCAACCAGATCTCGGGCAACGCGCGCCGCGATTTCGGCAACCAGTTCATGATCTCGGTGCCGCGCGTGGTCGCCGGCAGCCAGGGTGAGCACGTCACGCCGCCCAACACCCGTTCCTTCGTCATTCCGATCAACTGGCGCAGCCACTCCGCACAGCTCGTGGTGTGCCTGGATTAGGGGAGAAGCTCGTGAAGAACAGTGCGGCCCGGAACCTGCGCGCCGAGCAGGTCAACACCATCGCCCCCGCCCCCTCGGGCAAGGGCGCTGAAATCCTCGCGCTCACCGAGGACGATTTCTTCCTGCTCGCCGTGCGCCGCGTGGTCACGCTGCCCAACCGCGTGTGGCACGCGACCAGCGACGCCCAGGCGGCGGACATGCTCATGTCCACGCCGTGCGCCGTCGTGCTGGTCGACCTCGGCCTGGTCGGCAACCTGCAGGACGTGGTCACGCGCCTGCGCCAGCAGCTGCCCGAGCTCGGCTTCGTCATCGCCGGCGAGCCGCAGGACCGTTCCCGCGTCGCGGAGCTGATCGACAGCGGCGACGTGCAGGGTTTCGTGCTGAAGAGCGAAGCCGCCACGAACCTCGCGGGCGTGCTGGAAACGGGCATCAACCGACACCTCGAGCTCAAGACCGTCGCCGACAGCGCGGCCGGGACCGGTGGTCGCAAGATGCCGATCATCGCGGGCATCGCGGCGGCCGTGGTGGCTGCCGTCGGTCTCACCGTGTGGTTTCTCACCCGCGACGCCTCGGCGCCGTCGACCGACGTCGCGCCGCTCCCGAGCAGCGTGGGTTCCGAGCAGGCGAGCAAGGCCGACGCGGCGGAAGCGCTGCTGCAGAAAGGACGCGAGGCGTTCGAGGCCGGCCGCTACGTCGATTCCAAGGGGAACGGTGCGCTGGATCATTTCAAGGCCGCGCTCACCGTCGATCCGCAGAACGCGGAAGCCGCCGACGGCGTGCACCGCATCGCCGAGGTGATGCTGGCGCGGGCCGAGAGCGCGCTGCTGGAATCGAAGGTGCGCGACGCCTCCGCCGCGCTGAAGATCGCCAAGAGCGTCGAACCGAATCATCCGCGCATCGCGTTCCTCGAGGCGCAGGTGACGCGCGAGCTGGACCGCTCCGTCGCCGCGCAGCAGGAAGCCGCCAAGGCCGACGCGCTCAACCAGAAGCTCGCGAGCCTGATCCGCCAGGGCAACGAGCGGCTCAACCAGGACCGTCTGGTCGAGCCTGCCAACGACAGCGCGCGTTCCTACTTCATGCAGGCGCGCGAGCTGGACTCCGGCAGTGTGCTCGTGCTGCAGGGGATGCGCTCCCTCGCCAACAAGATGGTGCAGAAGGGCCAGCAGGCAGCGGCGCGCGGCGACACCGAGACGGCTGAACAGTGGATCGCGCAGGCGCGCGCGCTCAACGTGAGCGGTATCGATTTCGGTCGTATCGAACGCGAGATGAAGAACGCCCAGCGCAGCAAGACCAGCGAAGCCGACAAGCTCCTGGGCCTCGCACGCACGCGACTCACCGAAGGGCAGCTGATCGATCCGGAGAACGACAGCGCGCGCTTCTACGTCGGCCAGCTGCGCCAGCAGTACCCCGAGACCGCCGGCCTGGGGCCGGTGGTGGACAACCTGCGCAACCAGCTCGTGGGCCAGGCTTCCGACGCGGTGGCGCGCAACGACGTGCGCGGCGCCCAGCGCCTGCTCGACGAGGCCAAGGCGCTCGGCGCGAGCGGCGCGAGCTACGACCAGACGGTGTCGGCGCTGAACGTCGCGCGTCGCAAGATCGAATCGATGGCGACGCCGGTGCCGGTGCGCGACACGATGGTCGTGAAGTCCGTGACACCGGAGTATCCGACGCGCGCGCAGCGCAAGCGCCAGGAAGGTCACGTCGACCTGCACTTCACGTCCTCGGTCACCGGCGAGGTGAAGGACGTGGTAGTGGCGGCCTCGCAGCCCGAGGGCGTGTTCGACGAAGCGGCGATCCGAGCGCTCAAGCGCTGGAAGTTCAAGCCGCGCGAGGTGGACGGTCAGACCATCGAGCAGCGCCTGTCGCTGCGCATGCGCTTCGAGCTGCAGGACGAATGAAATCGGTGCCGGGGTTGACTTATTGGCGTTATTGTCCGGCTCTCCAATAACGCCAATAAGTCAACCCCGGCACCGAACCTACCAAGGCAGCTTGCTGCCGTCGTAGTGGATGAAGCTCGCGCCCTCCTCGGGCGTCAGCTTGTCGATCAGGCCTACCAGAGCCGTCACGCTCGCCGCTGGCGTAAGCGCCTCGCCCTTGTAACCGCTCTGCGCCAGCAGGCGCGTGTCCACCATGCCGGGCGAGAGCAGCCCCACCGTGATGCCGCGCGGACGCACGTCGGCCTGCAACACGCGCATCGCCATGTTCACGCCCGCCTTGCTGATGCGGTAGGCATACAGTCCGCCCGAGCGTCGCGTGATCTCCATCGATCCCAGGCCGCTGGTGATGGTGACGATCTTCTTGTGCCGGCTCCCGGCCACGTTCTCGACGAAATGCTCGGCCATTTCGATCGGCGCGTAGGTGTTCACCAGCAGCACCTCGCGGAACTGCTGGTAGTCGTTCGCGCCGAACTTCTGCTGCGCCGGCTCACCGAGAATGCCGGCGTTGTTCAACAGCACATCGATGGCGCGTCCCTTGTACTTGGCGGCGAGTGCGGCGATCTGCGCCGCGTCCGCCACGTCGAGCCGCTCGATGGCAATGTTCGAATGGCGGGCCTGCAGCTGCTTGAGCTCGGCGGCAGTGTCCGGATCGCGGCAGGTCGCGATCACGTTCCATTGCTTCTCGGCGTATTGCCGCGCGAACTCCAGCCCCAGGCCCCGGTTCGATCCGGTGATGAGCACGGTGGCGGGCTCCTGCGCCCCGGCGCCCGTCATGCACGCGAAGCTCAGGAGGCCCATCAGGGCGGCGACGATGCGCAACATGGGAGAGTCCTCGTCCGGCCGGCGGCCGTGTGAGGCCCCCTTGTACCAGCGAACGCGCCCGTGGCGGGGCGACCGCGCGCGCCTGTTCGCGGGGTGGGCACGCCACGAGACATGTGGCGGAATCGTTCCGGATCAGCGAAGCGGCAGAAAAGGGGACAGTCCCCTTTTCATCTTTCCGGTCAGCGCCGCGGCAGAAAAGGGGACAGTCCCCTTTTCAAGTGCGGCGCCTGGCGCCGCGCACTGCCTGCGCCGTCCAGGGGTCTTCGGGCCAGTGATGCCTGGGATATCGGCCCTTCAGCTCCTTGCGCACCTCGACGTAGCCGCTGCGCCAGAAGCTTGCCAGGTCGCGCGTCACCTGCACGGGTCGGTGCGCGGGCGACAAGAGCTTCAGCAGGACCGCAACCGCGCCGCCGCCGATACGGGGCGTTTCGCGCCATCCGAACACTTCCTGCAGGCGCACGGACAGGCTCGGTGCGACGCCCTCGGCATTGGCCGCATCGGCGTACTCGACGCGCACGCGTGAGCCGCTCGGCACCGCCAGGTGCGTCGGTGCGAGTTCCTCCAGCCGCCGCCGCAGTTTCCAGTCCAGGCGATCCTCCAGGATCTTGCGCAGGTCGAGCCGGGCCAGATGATCGATGCGCGCCATGCCAGCCAGATGCGGCGCGAGCCATTCTTCGAGCTGCGCCAGGAGCGCAGCGTCCGAAACGTCGGGCCAGCCGGCGTTGCGCTCCGCGGGTAGCGCACGCACGAACTGCACGCGCGCCTGCCACTCGCGCGCCTCGCGGTCCCAGGGCAGGACGCTGAGCGACAGCTCGCGCACACCCGCGAGCAGAGCCGCCGAAACACGCTCCGGATCCGGTCGTCGCAACGCGCGCCGTTCGATCAGCAGCGATCCGAGCCGCACCGTGCGCTCGGCGAGGACGGCGCGGCTGCGCGAATCCCAGCGCACGTCCTCTGCTTCGATCAGGTCGGCGGCGAACGTCTCGAGGAGTGCCGCTCGCGAGAGCGGCACGGCGAGAAAGATACGTGCCTCGCGCTCGCCGGCATCCAGCTCGGGAATCACCAGGAACTCACTGCGCGCCAGCGCGTCGGGCCCACTGAAGCGTGCGCCCCGCCCGTTCGCGAGGAGGTAGCGCCCTGTCCCCTCGCCAGGCTCCTCTCCGGCCCGGCTCCGGGCGATGCGATCGGGATAGGCGAGCGCGAGGAGCTCGCCGGCATCGCTCGCATCGCCGCGACCGGGGGACTCTGCGCGCACTTCCGAAATCAGCCGGCGGTATTGCGCCGCTGCGCGTCGCACCCGCTGGCGCGCACCGGCGTCGATGCCCGCGGCGTGCGAATCGCCGCGAACCGATTCCAGGCGCGTGCGCAGGTCGCTGTCGCGCTCGCCCGGCCGCGCGCGCAGGATGTCGCGTTCGGCGAGCAACGCGGCGAGATCGCATGCCAGTCCCAGCTGCCCGGCACTCGCCCGCAGCAACATGTGTGCGAGCCGCGGATGCATGCGCAGACCGAGCATCGCGCGTCCATGTGCGGTGATGCGTCCCGCGGAATCCAGCGCCCCGAGCCGCGTGAGCAGATCGCGCGCCTGAGCGAGCGGCGCTGTGGGCGGCGGATCCAGCCAGCGCAGCTCACCGGGATCGACGACGTTCCAGCCCGCCAGCTCCAGCGCCAGCGGCGCGAGATCCGCTTCCAGGATCTCTGCCGGGGCATGCGGCGCGAGCGAGCGTTGCATCGTCTCGCTCCACAGGCGCACGCAGATGCCGGGCGCGAGACGGCCGGCGCGGCCGGCCCGCTGCTCGGCGGAGGCGCGCGAGATGCGCAGCGTTTCGAGCCGGCTCATGCCGCTCACCGGATCGAAGCGCGCGCGTCGCTCCAGGCCGGAGTCGACCACGGCGCGCACGCCCTCGATCGTGAGACTGGTTTCCGCGATGTTCGTGGCGAGCACGACCTTGCGCAGGCCGCTGGGCGCGGGCTCGAAGGCGCGGTCCTGCTCCGCCTGGGCGAGATCGCCATACAGCGGCG
>DASTQG010000417.1:0-2513 GCA_035761885.1 Steroidobacteraceae bacterium
GGCCGCTGGTCTACGACCACCCCCGACTCGCCAACCGCATCGTGCGCTTCGATGCGCTGGAGCAGGCACTGACGGGCACGCATGCCGACGTCGCATTCTGCTGCCTCGGGACGACTCGCGCCGCGGCGGGTTCCGACGAGGCATTTCGCCAGGTCGATCACGACCACGTGCTCGCCTTCGCGCGCGCCGCGCGCGCCGCCGGCGTGCAGCGCTTCGTGCTCAATTCCTCGGTCGACGCCGATCCGCGCTCGTCCAACCTCTACCTGCGGGTGAAGGGCGAGACCGAGGCGGCCCTGATCGAGGTGGGTTTTCCGGCGCTCGACATCGTGCAGCCCTCGCTATTGCTCGGCTGGCGCCGTGACCTCCGTCCCCTCGAATTGGCCGCAATGGCCGTACTGCCGGTCGTGAGTCCTCTGCTGCTCGGTGGTGCCGAGCGTTATCGCTCCATCAGCGCGGCCACTGTCGCGACCGCGATGGCCGCCCTCACGCGCAGCCAGCGCAAGGGCGTCACGCGCTATACACACCGGGGCATCGTGCAGCTCGCGCGACCTGCACGGCGCGCGTGAGCGGCGCCAGCCCCGGGCGAAGCCCTCAATGGCGTGAGACGTAGGAACCCGTGGCCGTGCGGATGCGCGCTGTCTGCGGACCGTGCGCCCCGAGAATGGCGAGCAGCACGCCGCCCACGAGCGCAAGCAGTGGGTCGGTGATCTCTGCCGAGCGGCCGGGAATCCAGATCTGCACGAACTCCAGCAGCGCGAGAAGAGTCGCCACCAGCAACGCCGAAGCCAGGACGCTCGTACCGCGTCGGGCGAGCAGCCAGATCAGGGCGAAGTACCAGAAGCATTTCTCGAGCAGAATCGAGTAGTTCACCTCGAGGTTGTCGTTCAGCGAGTTCATGAACGGCACCCAGCTGAAGTTGTGCGGCTGGGCGCTGAGCGCGAAAGGCTTCAGGCCGGTGATCAGGATAACCACCGCGAGCATGACGGAGAGCAGCAGCGCGCGGCGCCGGTCGGGAAGCACGACCAGCAAAGCCGCCAGCGGAACGCACGCCACGAGGGCCGTGACCTCGGAGGCCGTGAGCGTCTTGCCGACGACGACCACGCGGCCCGCGAGCACGAGCGCGGCGAGTGCGACCAGCGCGTAGACCGCGTACTCGCGCCGCCATACCTGGCGAACCGCGTAACCGACCACGAGCCATCCCACCATGTAGCGCAGCACGTCGAACCAGGCGAGATCGGGCTCCAGCAGCAGCGGCTTGAGCGCATCCTTGTACTTCTGCCAGTCGATGGTGGGCACGAACGGCGCCAGCCGGAACGCGAGCCACAAGGCGATCAGGCCGACCGGAACGGGATCCGGGCGACCGGCCGCGGCGCCCGGGATGCGGATGGTGCTGCCCATCGCGAGGTAGAGGATCGCGGCGAGAGCGCCGATCGCGGTGCCGGCCGCGTTCAGCACCAGGTCCGTGAGACTCGACACGCGCGAGCTCGCGTGCACCTGCAGGAGCTCCACGAACAGCGACAGGAGCGTCCCGGCCACCACCGCCCAGACGAAACCCTTGAAGCGCGTCCAGCGCGCGGGCCAGGCGAGCATCAGGCACAGCCCGAGCGGCGCGTACAGCAGCAGGTTGGCCACCACGTCGCCGCGCGAAGTGCGCGCGAAACCCAGTCCCGTGATGAGCGCCCAGAGGTCGGCGTTGGGCAGCGAGGAGAAGCGGAACGGGAACAGCGAGCCGTACAGGATCAGCAGTACCGTCGCGAGCGTCAGCCAGCGAGCGATGCTGCGCACGCGCGGATTGTCCGTGGCGTAACGGTGAGAGGGCATGTCCGGCCTACCTTAGCCAAGATCGCCGGCGCGGGAAAGAAACCGCGACGCACGTTTTGCGCCCGGGGCGGGGCCCGGGTTAAGTTCCACGCCTGCCGAGGAGAGGTTCATGACAGAGACGACGACGCGCGCACGGGGTCTGATCGCCCGCCTGGCGGCACCCGCCGCGGTGGCGCTGCTGCTGGCCGGTTGCGGCCAGTGGTCCTGGAACCCGATGCGCTGGTTCGACAAGGAGCCCGAGCCCGCGCCCCCGCTCGTCGAGGTGCTCGCCATCGAATCGAACACGGCGAATCCCGCCGGCGAACGCTTCGAGCAGAGCTGGGACGGCGCGCGCCTCGTCGTCGACATTCACAGCCCGGCGGGCATCGGGCAGGCAACGTTGCGTCCGCGCGAGCAGGGCTGGCCGCTGCGCCTGGCGTTTCGCGTGCACACCAGCGCGCTCGAGGGGTTCGAAGCGCGCGCAGCGCAGAACATGCGCATCAGCCTCGGCCGGGAGCCGCTGACGGAGCCGGCCTACATCGACCTGCCGCACGGCGTGGTCGCGAAGGATTCCGCCGAGCTGCAGATCCAGTGGGTGGATCGCTACCGCTGAGGAGGTACCGGATACTTGCAATAGTTGGCATTCCCGGAGCCGCGCCACCCGGGAATGCCAACTATTGCAAGTATCCGGTACCTGCCACTAACCGCAATTA
>DASTQG010000418.1:0-3278 GCA_035761885.1 Steroidobacteraceae bacterium
TGTCCATCATCTGGCGCGCCGGGGAATCGGCGCCGTCCGCAGCGACCACGAGCGTGGCCGCCAGGCGCGCATCGTTGTCCAGTTCGATGCCGAGGCCCTGACCTGCGCGGGTCAGCGCACGCAAGCCCGCGGGAACGACCCGTACGCCCAGCTCTGCGGCGCGCCGCAGCAGTGCCCACTGCATGCGCCGGTTCTCGACGATGTGGCCGAGGTCGGGCTCCCCGACGTCGGCGCAATCGAAGCGAATCGCGGACGGGGCGTCGACCTGCGCAGCCGCATCCCAGACGCACATGCGCTCATAGGGACTCGCGCGTTCGGCGATGAGGTCATCCCAGACGCCGCAGGCGGTCAGAATCCGCTGCGAGGCGCGCGAGACCGCCGAGACGCGCAGATCGATCTCGGCGGCGGGATCCGGCGGGCGCGGCGGACGCGGCTCGAGCACGACGATGCGGTCAGGCGCCACGGTTCCTGCATCGGCCAGGAGCGTGGCGGCGCAGGCGCCAACCAGCCCTCCGCCGATGATCGCCACTTCGCACGTCCCGTGTTCAGCCTTCACGCAATCTCTCCGCCACGCGCCAGCCGCGGCAGCCTGCCCGCTACTCCCATGCTCAGAGCGGCGAGCGCGTCCTTGGCGGGTGGGGTGAGATCGAAGAGCAGCATGCCGACGTCGCGCAGCAGCTTGACTGGCAGCAGCGGATTGCCGAACAGGCGCACGAGACCGTCCGTGAACGCGATGACGCTGCGCCGGTCGGCCCGGCGCCAGGCGTCGTAGCGCGCCAGGGGCTCGCTCTCGCCGACGTTGGCAGGATCGTCGGCGATCACCTCGGCGAGCGTCGCGACGTCCCGCAGGCCGAGATTGAAGCCCTGCCCCGCGATCGGATGCAGGCCCTGCGCCGCGTTGCCGATGATCACGGTCCGCGTGCCGACGCGTTCGTGGGCACGGGTCAGAGACAGCGGGTAGGCGCCGCGCTGGCCGACACGCACGAAGCGGCCCAGGCGAAATCCGAATTTCTCCTGCAGCAGCGCGAGGAAGCTCGCATCGTCGAGCGCGAGCGTGTCCTGCGCCGCGCGCGGTGCCAGCGTCCAGATGACGGCGCAGCGCTTGCCCGACAGCGGCAGCACCGCGATCGGGCCGTTGGGCGTGAAGCGCTCATAAGCCACGTTGTCGTGCCCGTCGCGAGTCTCGACGTTCGCGACGATGGCGGTCTGCTCGTAGTCCCACGTCGTGGCCTCGACTCCCAGCGCCGAGCGAATCGTGGACTGCACGCCGTCCGCCACCACGACGAGCCGGGTACTGATCGCACGCTCAGCTTCGCCCCCGCTCTCGGCTTGGGGGCTGACGCGCAGCGTCACGCGTTCCTCGAGCGCCTGGACGTCGTCGACGCGCGCCGGAGCGAGCATCAGGCAGGAACCGTCCGCCTGCAGGCGCCGCCACAACGCACCGCCCAGCACGCGGTTGGGCATGACGTAGCCGAGCGCCTCCACACCCTGCTCCTGCGCGTCCAGGCGCGCGAATCCGAAGCGACCCTGATCGGAGACGTGGATGCGGCGGATCTCGGTCGCTTGCGGACCGACCTCCTCCCACAAGCCCATTCCGGTGAGGATGCGGCGGCTGCCGTTGGAGAGCGCGGTGGTGCGCTCATCGAAGCTCGGCTGGCCGAGCGTGCCGAACGGAACCGATTCGACCAGCAGCGTTCGCAGGCGCAGCGGCAGCAGCGCGACCGCCAGGCTCGCGCCGACCATGCCGCCGCCGACGATCGCGACGTCGAAGTCGCTCAGGTACCGGACACTGCAATATTGGCATTCTGGGGAACCGCAGGAACGCCCCAGAATGCCAATATTGCAATGTCCGGTACCTGCGTTCATGCGGCCATCAGCTTCTCGATCTTGTCCGGGTCCTTGGGCAGCTGCGCCGTGAGCACCTCGGGTTCTCCGCGGCTCACCACTACATCGTCCTCGATGCGCACGCCGATGTTCCACCAGCGCCGCGCCACGCCCTTGCTGCCCGAGGGAATGTAGATGCCCGGCTCCACGGTGAGCGCCATGCCCGGTTCCAGCACGCGCCATTCGCCGCCGACCTTGTAGTCGCCCACGTCGTGCACATCGAGGCCGAGCCAGTGACCGGTGCGATGCATGAAAAAGCGCCGGTACGCGCCGCTGCGAATGAGTGCCGGCACGCGGCCTTTCAGGATGCCGAGCTTCACCAGGCCCTGGGTGATCGCGCGCACCGCCGCATCGTGCGGATCGTTCCAGTGATTGCCGACCCGGGCCTTGGCAATGGCAGCGTACTGCGCATCGAGGACGACTTCGTAGATCGCGCGCTGCTCGGGCGTGAAGCGCCCGTTGATCGGAAAGGTGCGCGTGATGTCCGATGCGTAGAAGTCGAGCTCGCAGCCCGCGTCGATCAGCAGCAGGTCGCCATCCTGCAGCTCGCAGTTGTTGTCCCGGTAGTGCAACACGCAGGCGTTGCGGCCTCCCCCGACGATGGGGAGGTAGGAGGTCTGCGCGCGGTGCCTGCGGAACTCGTGCAGGATCTCGGCTTCGACCTGGTACTCGTTCAACCCTGGCCGCACGAAGCGCATCGCCCGTGCGTGCGCCTGTGCGCCGATCTGGGCGGCCCGGCGCATGCGGTCCAGCTCCGAGCGGCTCTTGTACAGGCGCATGTCGTGCAGCAGGTGATCGAGGGCGACGAACTCCTGCGGCGTCTGCGCGCCCTGGCGTGCCGTGGCGCGCAGCGAATTCACCCAGCCGACGACGCGCTGATCGAAGTCCGTGTGGATCCCCATGGTGTAGTAGACGCTGCTGCGGTTCTCCATGAGCCCGGGCAGGATCTCGTCGATGTCGGCGATCGGAAAGGCGTCGTCCGCGCCATGCAGCCGGGTCGCGCCCTCGGGCCCCGCGCGCGCGCCGTCCCACACCTCGCGGCCCGGGTCGCGATCGCGCACGAACAGCACGTACTCCGCGTGCGCGCGCCCTGGGATCAGCACCGCCACCGCTTCGGGCTCGGGAAAGCCGGTGAGGTAGTGGAAGTTGCTGTCCTGGCGGTACTCGTATTCGACGTCGCCGTTTCGGAGCCGCACGGGAGCGGCGGGTACGATCGCGATGCCATCCTTGCCCATCATGCGCATCAGCTGCCGGCGGCGCCGGGCGAACTCGTCACGGGTCATGGGGAAGGGCTTTGTCCTCAGTGAACCTGGGAAGAAGGCGGGAGCGGCGTGTTGCGCAGCGGCTCGAGCTCGTCGTAGATGAGCTGCACGCCGACGCGGATGTACTCGACC
>DASTQG010000419.1:0-3588 GCA_035761885.1 Steroidobacteraceae bacterium
TTCCTGAAGGCCGGCGGCGACAGCATCGAGCACGGCACCTACCTCGATCGCGAATCCGTCGCGCTGTTCAAGGCGCGCGGCGCGTTCCTGGTGCCCACGCTCCTGGCCGGCGCAGCGCTCGAGGAATGGGCGAAGGCCGACGACGGCATGCTCAGTCCTCAGGCCAGGGCCAAGGCGCTGCAGGTGGGTCCCGCGATGCTCGACATGGCGCGCCGGGCGCATGCCGGCGGCGTGCGCGTCGCTTTCGGAACCGATGCGAGCGTGGCGCGCCACGGCACCAATGCGCGCGAGTTCTCACTGCTCGTGCGAGCCGGGTTCACGCCGCTAGAGGCCATCCAGTCGGCAACGGTCGCGGCTGCCGAGCATCTGGGTTTAGCAGCCGAGATCGGCACGCTCGCGCCGGGCAAGGCAGCGGACCTGATCGCGGTGCAGGGCGATCCGCTGGCCGACGTGCGCGAGCTGGAACGAGTGCGCTTCGTGATGAAGGGCGGGGCGATCTACCGTACGGGAGAGGGTTGATGACGCGAACACAGGTGCTGCTGGTCGGATACGCCGCAATCGTGAGCACGCTGGCCGCCGGTTTGCTGGCGACCCAGGTCGTGGCGGACGCGAAGGTGCAGAAGTTCGACGAGATCGACGTGCAGCGCATCAACCTGCGCGAGGACGACGGCACGATCCGCATGGTCCTGAGCAACACCAGCCGCTTCCCGGGCATCATCTTTCGCGGCAAGGAGCAGCCGCATCCCAACCGGCGCACGGCCGGCATCCTGTTCTTCAACGAAGAAGGCACGGAGAACGGCGGCCTCACGTTTTCCGGGCGCACCGTCGACGGCAAGGTGGTCAGCAGCGGCCACCTGTCCTTCGACCAGTACGAGCAGGACCAGGTGATCCAGTTCACGCACGGCGAAGAGGACGGCAAGCGGCGCGCCGCGCTGGTCATCTCCGATCGTCCGGACAAGCCGATCGATTTCGCCGCGCTCGCGAAGTACACCGCGATGCCCGAGGGTCCGGAGAAGGCCGCCGAGCTCAAGCGCCTGGAAGAGATCTTCAGCGTCGCCACGCGCGTGCAGGTCGGCAAGGGCCGCGACCGCAGCGCCGCGGTGGGACTGCACGATGCCAGGGGCCGCCCGCGCATCGTCCTGAACGTCACCGCGGAGGGCGAGGCTTCCATCTCCTTCCTCGACGAGAACGGCAAGGCCGTGCGCACGCTGAAACCCACCGACGAGGATCGGCCCAAGTCCTGAGGAGGCCGCCACATGCATCACCCGTTCTCGGCGTCGCGACGTCGCTTGCTGGTGCAGGGTTCGCTCGCGGCACTGGCCTTCGGCAGTGGCGTGTGCGCGGCCGGTGCCGACAAGCGTTTCGGCGAACGCAACTATCGGCGCGCGACTGTCATCGATGCCCTCGGCTCGATCGGGGACCCGCAACCCGACATCACGCTCGAGTCCGCGCCATCCGAGCGCCTGCTGCGCGACATCCGCGACTCCGGCGTGACGGCGATCAGCATGACGCTGAGCGTCGGCAGCACGGGCGATCGCATGGCGAAGGCGCAGTACAAGATCGCGCTGTTCGACGAGAAAGTGCTCACCGTGCCGGATGTGCTGATGCGCATCCGAACCGCGGCGGACCTGCGCAAGGCGAAGGAAACGGGGCGCCTGGGGCTGATCTACAACCTGCAGGACACCTCGCTCCTGGAGAACGACCTGAGCCGCGTCGCGACACTCGCCGCACTCGGCGTGCGCCAGATCCAGATGACCTACAACACGCGCAACCTCGTCGGCGACGGCTGCCTGGAGCGCAACGATGCCGGCCTGAGCAACCTGGGCCGCGCGCTGGTCGGCGCGCTCGAGCGCGCGCGCGTGGTCATGGACCTGAGCCATGGCGGGGCCCGAACCATTGCCGAGGCGATCGCGCAGGCCAAGGCACCGCCCGTCATCAGTCACACCGGTTGCCGCGACGTGCACGAGCATCCGCGCAACGTATTCGATCGCGAGTTGCGCGCGCTCGCCGGCAAGGGCGGCGTCGCGGGCATCTACTTCATGCCCTTCCTGGTGCCGCGCGGGGCGGCAACGCCTGACGATCTGTTCAGGCACCTCGCGCACGCGGTGGATGTCTGCGGTGAGGATCACGTCGGGCTGGGCACCGACGGTCCGCTCTCGGGCATCGAGATCGACGACGATTACCGCAAGTACCTGCGCGAAGAGTTCGAGAGCCGCAGCCGGCAGGGCATCGCCGCGCCGGGCGAAGGACCGGACGCTTACCAGGTCATTCTCGAGTACAACGATGCGCGCCGCTTCCAGCGCCTCGCCGACGACCTCGTGGCGCGAGGCTGGAGCGAGCGGCGCGTCGAGAAAGTGCTCGGCGGAAACTTTGCGCGCGTCTACGGTGAGGTGTGGGGCTGAAAAAGGGGACAGTCCCCTTTTTCTACCGCTCCGCTGGAAAAAGGGGACTGTGCCCTTTTATCGCTCCGCCAGAAGGCGGGACTACTGGACGAAGTCGACGCGCGCGATGCGGCCGCCGGCGATGGTGTAGACCGCGCTCGCCTCGATCACTCCGTCTCCGCGCACGCCGGTGACCCGTTCCTGGTCGATGACCACGTTGCCGTGCACAGTGCGATGCACGAGCTCGCAATGCAGGCGCGGGGACTCGGCGAACAGTTTTGCGTAGCGCTCGCGCATCCGGTCCTTGCCCTTGTAGAGCAGCCGGCCCGGAAAGGCATGGATCTCCACATCGTCGCTGTACACCGCGAGGAATGCCTCGAGGTCGCGCGCGTTGTACGCCGCGAGCTGGCGCTGGGCCAGCACGGCGGGCGAAGCGTCGACCGGGACGGAGGGTACGGATGGCGCAGCCGACGACGCCACGTGCGCGGCCATGTCGCGCACCATCTGCGCGAAGTCGGTGAGGTGCCAGTTATGCCCCTTCTTCGGACGGCCGTACGCGAAGCTCGCGTCCGCGCGCGGGTTGTCCATCTGCGCAAGCATCTCCTCGAACTTGTACACGCCGAGGTTGAGGAAAAACTCGTCCTGCTCGCCGGAGAAGAAGTGGAGCTTGCCGGAGAGCTTCGGCCCGAGCGTGGCCCAGTTGCGGCGTGTGTACTCGGTGAGATCGAAGCCGCGCTCGCGCATGTAGTCGGCGACCTTGCGATCGATGACACCGGTCTTCTTGTCGAACAGCAACGCCGGATAGCCGTCCGCACCCACGGGGCCGTGCGTCGCCTGCCAGATGTCGAGCTGGTAGTTCGAGCGTCCCTTCGTGCCAAGCACCGCCTCGAACTGCGCCACCTGCCGCGCGGTCCAGGTGACCTGTCCTTCGCGGTTGCGCAGCATCGATCGCTCCGCGCTCACCCAGGGCGTCACCTCGGTCGAGAAGAAGTTTTCGTCCTTGTAGACGTCGCTCAGGGCGTAGCGCGTGAAGTCGATGGGATCGGGGTTGAACACCCAGGCGCCGCCGAAGAAGTCCGGGTAGTGCAGCTGCAACGCCAGCGCCTCCCAGCCGCCGGTCGATGCGCCCTCGACGATGCGCGCGGACGGCTGCGCGGCCAGGCGGAAAGTCTTCTCCAGGTGCGGGATCAGCTCCTGCGTGATGGCC
>DASTQG010000420.1:0-3791 GCA_035761885.1 Steroidobacteraceae bacterium
GCAGGACGTCGATCTCCTGCGCGGCACCCTCGCCACGTGGTCCGTCGACTTGCGGGACGAGGAGCGCCAGGTCGAAGTGAACACGCGCGCGCCTGGGCCCGCGTTCTGAGGGCCTATGGCATCGGTCCCTGGCCGGAATCCGTCGAGCGTGGCACGCGCGGCTTGTAAGTGAGCCAGTCGGGAAAGGCCCAGCCCCAGCGAATGGCGCCCAGGCGCGCTGCAGCCATCGCCCCGACCGCGAGCATGGAAGCCTGTGCCGCGGTCATCAAACCAGATTGCAGCGCTGCGACCTGCAGGATTCCTCCCAGCAACAGCGGAGTCATGTAGAGCTCGCGGCGCATCAGGATCGTCGGTTGGCCCGTGAGCAGATCGCGGATGATGCCGCCGCCGATGCCGGTGATCACTCCCATCACGACCGATACCGCGGGTCCCGTTCCCAGGGCCTGCGCCTTTTCGATGGCCAGCACGGTGAACACGGCCGTGGCGAGCGCGTCGAGATAGAGGAATGCGCGCAGGGTCGAGCGAAAGCGCGTTTCGAAGAAGAACGTGGCGAGCGCCGCGCCGACCGCGACGAACAGCCAGGTCGGATCGGCCAGCCAGAACACGGGCACGTCGAGCATGAGATCGCGCAGCGTGCCGCCGCCGATGGCGGTCACCACGCCGATGATCGCAAAGCTCATGAGATCCATGTTCTGGCGCGCAGCGGCGAGCACGCCCGTGACCGCGAACACCGCCGTGCCGCCGTACAGCAGCAGATCGCGCAACAGCGGATAGTCGAACTGCATCTCTAACGCAGCGCCGCGACGCGCTCGAGCTCCCACTGGTGTGGAGCGACACCTCGCTTCAGATGCAGCCCTCCACCCAGGGGCACGAAGTGACGCTGTAAACGGCTGCGATACCATGCCGCCGGTCGCAGAGCGACCTCGCGATCGGTGCGTGACTGATCGCAGTTCTCGTCCCAGTCCTCCTGCGTGAGCGCGCTGAAATACAGTGCACCGCGGACCAGCCGCGCCAGGTTCGCCATGGCGCGCGGGGCCTCGCGCGCGTCGAGGTACTGCAGCACGTCGTAGCACACGACCAGATCGTAGGGCACACGCGGCTTGTGCGTCGCGAGCGAGCCGTGTTGCCAGCCAAAACGCTTGCAGAGGTATTCGCTGGATTCCAGGCCGACGTAGCTGGCTTGCGGCAATCCGCGCTCGAGCGGAGCGCGCAGCCAGCCCATGCCGCAGCCCGCATCCAGGATCGAGCGCACCGGCAGGTCCAGGTAATTGACGAAAGCGGCGATGAATTCACCGCGGCGCGCCATCTCGTGGCGCGAGGTGACCGCGGTGCGCGGATCGTCGTAATGGCGGCGGTAATAGTCCGCGCCGAAGCCCCGATCGTTGCGACGCGCGAGCTGACGCACTGAGCACTCCTCGTGAACGCGTATTCTGCGGTGGGCCGCCCGTCGCGTCGAGAGCGTGAAAGAGGGCGCGCGCCCGATGTGTCCTTGTTCCAGGAGGACGCATCTTGTGACCGAGCGCCCTCGCCAGGCAGGGGTTCCGAGCATCGGAACTTCGGCGTGGACAGCCCGCGGCGCCACGGAAGGCGCGCGCCTGCTTATCTGGATGCGCCGGCGACGCAAAGGGTCGCAGCGCCACGGGTGTCTAGCAGCAGCGCGTCGGGCCGCCGCTGAAGCGGCGCTCCTGCTCCTGCACGTAGAAGCGCCACCGATCGAGCGGCTCGTCCCTGGGATGCGCACGGTGGTGATGCGCCAGGTAGCGCTCGTACGCGTCATCGCCCGAGATCGAGCGCAGTGCCCGCCAGAAGCGGGTGAGGTGTGCGGTGCCTTTCATGCCAGCTGCGAACGCTCGTAAGGCGTCTCCGTGTCGTGTGGCGCGCGCTTGCTGGTGAGATGCGCGTAGCTCACCCGGATCATGTCGAGCACGATGATCCACACGAGCACCAGGAATAGCGCGGTGAGCCAGCCGTCCAGGCGCTGGTTGAAGATGAGCTGGGGCGCGATGGCCGCGCGCTCCGGCGGCAGCGCACCCGCCGCGAGCTTGGCGGCGAGATCGCTGGCCGCCGCGAAGAAACCGATGCGCGGATCGTCGCTGGTGAGCTTCTGGATGGAAGCCGTGGTGGTGACGGTGACCAGCCACGCGAGCGGCGCCCCCGTGATCCAGGCGTAGCGCAGCTTGCCGGAGCGGATCAGGACCGCCGTCACCACCGTGAGCGCGATGGCGGCCAGGAGCTGGTTGGCGATGCCGAACAGCGGCCAGAGAATGTTGATGCCGCCGTTGGGGTCGATCACGCCGATGTAGAGGAAGTAACCCCACGCAGCCACGACCAGCAAGCTGGAGAGCAACACCGACGGGTACCACGAGCACTGGCCGAGCGGACGCCATAGCGTGCCGAGGGCGTCCTGCATGATGAAGCGGGCGACGCGCGTGCCGGCGTCGAGCGTGGTGAGGATGAACACCGCCTCGAACATGATCGCGAAGTGGTACCACATCGCGAGCAGGCCCTCGCCGAACGCCGAGCCGAAGATGCTGGCCATGCCCACCGCCAGCGAGGGTGCGCCGCCCGTGCGCGCGAACAGGGATTGCTCGCCCATCGAGGCCGCAAGCGCCTGCATCTGCTCCGCGCTCACCGGAAAGCCCCAGCTGGTGATCGTCGCAGTGGCGGTGGCCGGATCGGAACCGACGACGCCGGCGGCCGTGTTGATCGCGAAGTACACCCCGGGATCCAGCACGCACGCGGCTACCAGCGCCATCACGCCGACGAAGGACTCGAGCGCCATCGAACCGTAGCCGATGATGCGCACGTCGGTCTCGCGCGCGATGAGCTTGGGCGTGGTGCCAGACGAGACGAGCGCATGGAAGCCGGACACCGCGCCGCACGCGAGCGTGATGAAGAGGAACGGGAACAGCTGGCCGCTGAAAATCGGGCCGGTGCCGTCGACGAAGCGCGTGAGCGCCGGCATCTTGATCTCGGGCCCGAGGATCACGATGGCAATCGCCAGCAGCGCCACCGTCCCCAGCTTGACGAAGGTGGACAGGTAGTCGCGCGGCGCGAGCAACAGCCACACCGGCAGGATCGCGGCGAAGAAGCCGTAGCCGATCACGAACCAGGCGAGCGTGAGCCCATCGAAGTTGAAGGCGGCGTGCCACTGGGTGTTGGCGTGCACCCAGCCTCCCGCCACGACGCTCAGCAGCAGCAGCGCAACGCCGAGCACGGTCGCTTCCAGCACACGGCCCGGGCGGATCACTCGCAGGTACAGGCCGACGATGATCGCGATCGGAATCGTCGCGAAAACGGTGAAGCTGGACCACGCGCTATGGGTCATCGCCTTGACGACGACCAGCGCCAGCACCGCGATCAGGATGATGCAGATGGCAAGCGTCGCGATCAGCGCGGCGGTGCCGCCGAAGCGCCCCAGCTCCTCGCGCGCCATCTGCCCGAGGCTCTTGCCGTCGCGGCGCACAGAGCAGTACATGACCATCATGTCCTGCACACAGCCGCCGAGCACCGCGCCCACGATCAGCCATAGCGTGCCGGGCAGGTAGCCGAACTGAGCGGCGAGCGTGGGCCCCACCAGCGGCCCGGCGCCGGCAATGGCGGCGAAGTGGTGCCCGAACACGATCCAGCGGTGCGTGGGGACGTAGTCGCGCCCGTTGTTCAGTCGCTCGGCGGGCGTGGCTCGCGACGCATCCAGCGTCAGCACGCGCGCGGCGATCCACCCCGCATAGAAGCGCGTCGCGACCAGGTAGACGCACACGGCGGCCGCCACGAACCACCAGGCGTCGATG
>DASTQG010000421.1:0-8603 GCA_035761885.1 Steroidobacteraceae bacterium
GTGACCGCCACGGCGCGGCTCGACAAGCAGGCGTGGACGACGGAGAACGTCGGTTTGCCGGTGAGCGTGACCGACGCTCAGGGCGTCGAGGTCGTGCGCGCCGTGATCACGATGTACGTGTCGGAGAGGAAAGCCGGTTGAGGCTGGCGGGACGCACGCGGCTGACCGCGGCGTTGTGCGAGATGAGATAGGAGTGGTACTCGCCGGCGCGCACCGCCGCGATGCCGACGAGGATCTTCACCGTTCCCAGGTGCGCATCGCGCTGGTCGTTGATGCGCTCGTCGCACACCACGAACCATGCCTCCTCGGGCGAGCGGCCGACGAAGGCACCCTCGCGATCGAGCGCTTCCAGGAAATTCTCGACCTGCGTGCGCACGCGTTCCCACAGCTCCGGCCCGTTGCGCTGAAACACCACCCAGCGCGTACCGCGCTCGATGGAGTTGACGATGAAGAGCATCAGGCGGCGCGCGGACAGGTACTTCCAGTCCGTCGAGCCGCTGCTGGTGCCCGCGAGCGTGCGCGGGCTCTGTGGCGCCCGCCCGCTCGAGCGCACGAAACTCAGCACGTTGACGCCGAAGGTGAGCAGCCGCGCGCGCTCGGCCTCTTCGACGACGCAGCCCGGACGGTAGCCCGGGCGCAGCGTCGCCTCCTCGCCCTCGATCGCGGACCAGACGGGCGCGGTCTCGTCGGCGCGCGCCATCATCCCGGCGATCGCGCCGCAGGGTGCGAACAGCTCGAAGCGTCCGCGCAGGCGGTCGTAGCCGAGCATGCGCGGGAAGTACATGAGCGCGTTCTCGCTGTACAGCTGCCAGCCCTTCATCGCCGCAATCGCGTGGGCAGCACTGCTCCATGCCATGGGCGGGTCGACGAGCAGCATGGCGCTGCGCTCGCGGCACAAGCGCGCCGCCACCAGCAGCGCGCTCGGGCCCACGTCGGTGTCGCGCGTGAGCGGCGGAATGCACAGCAGGTTGAAGCAGTCGACGCCCTTGAGCGCGAACAGCCCGGTGCCCTCGGCGGCCGAGCCAATGATGTCGTAGTCGGTCAGCGGCGCGCCGTCGTCGCCGTCCGGATTGGAGTGCACGTAGCCGATGGTGCCGCGTCCGTCGCTGCGCAGGGTGCGATCCGGGCGCCTTGCCGGCACCGGCCCGAGCACGCGCGCGAGCGCGGATTCCATCATCGCGGTCGGCAGGTACCGGCCGCCCGCCTGCGGGGAGATGCTCACGCGGCGGTGGATTTCCTGGTCCTCGATGTGCTCGGACCCCGGGGCGCGCACGCGCTGGATGACGAGATTGAAGCGGTCTTCCTCGTTCGCACCGATGCCGTCGTAGTCGATGGAGACGCGCAGGAACTCGCGCGTGCCGCACCCGACCGCCTGCAGCGTGAGATGCGAATCGTGCGCGGGCAGCGTCAGCGTGGGCGAGCGCGCGCCGTTGACCACGCGCACGATGATCGCCTGGCGCCCGCCGTTCTCGAAGAACTGTTCCACGGCGTAGCCGAGCGTGCTCGGTTGCCACAGGCCGCCGAACGCGGACTGGAAATCGCTGAAGCTGGAAATCGTGACGGGGCGGTTCACCGGGCCGCGCAGTGTGCGACCTACGAAGGCCGTGATGGCCGTCGGCGCCCGCTCGATGGCGTGATCTGCGCCGGATTGTTCTGCTACCTGAATCCCTGTGGTGAGACGCTCAGCCACCGGGTCCCCCCTCTTTTTCTTGCCGGCGACTGTACTACGAAACCTGCGAACCCAGGGCGATTTCGTGTAGGGTGCGCAGTCCTCTGAAGATCCACTGGCTGAACCGTGCACCAGATATCCGGTCGCTGGCGCCTGGGCCTGGCGCTCGCACTCCTCACCGCCGCCTGCTGGGGCGTGCTGCCGATCGCCCTGAAGCTGTTGCTCGAAGGGATGGACGCTTACACCGTCACCTGGTACCGGTTCGCCACGTCCGTGGCGGTCCTCGGCGTGTTTCTCGCGGCGACGCGCAACCTGCCGTCGGTGCGCACGCTCGGCCGGATGGGTTGGACGCTCATGCTGGTCGCCCTCGTCGGGCTGGTGGGCAACTACGTGCTCTACCTGCTCGCACTGCGCCACGTCTCCCCGAGCGTCAACCAGACCGTCATCCAGCTCGCGCCGATCTTCCTGCTCTTCGGCGGCCTGTTCATCTACAAGGAGCGTTTCACCGTCTGGCAGCGTGCCGGGTTCGTCACCCTCGTGACCGGCTTGATGCTGTTCTTCAACCGCCGGCTGCCTGAACTTGCGGACGTGAGCGCCGGACTCGGGCTCGGCGTGCTGCTGTTGCTCATCGCCGCGCTGGTGTGGGCCGGATACGCGCTCGCGCAGAAGTCGCTCCTGAAGACACTGAGCTCGCAGCAGATCCTGTGGATCCTGTACATCGGCGCGGTGGCGCTGCTCCTGCCCGTCAGCGAGCTGGGGCAGATCGCGAGCCTCAGCCCTCTGCAGTGGGCGCTCCTCGCCTTCTCGTGCGCGAACACGCTCGTGGCGTACGGCGCGTTCGCGGAGGCGATGGAACACTGGGAGGTGTCCAGGGTGAGCGCGGTGCTGTCAATCTCGCCGCTCTTCACGCTCGTCGGCATGTGGCTCGTGAACTGGCTCGCGCCCGGATACCTGCAGCCCGAGGGACTGAACCTGCTCAGCATCGGTGGCGCCCTGCTGGTGGTGACCGGTTCCGCGCTCACGGCGCTGGGCGGACAGAAGACGGGAAGCACGGTGCCGGGTTTGCGTTATTTGCGTTATTTTCCGCGGCTCAAATAACGCAAATAACGCAAAGCCGGCACCATTCTAGAAGGGTCCGCTCACTTCGTAGGTCACACCGTCACCGTTGCGACCCGCCGCGCCGCGCTGCGAGCTGAAGTACAGACGCGTGCCGGAAGGATCGAACCCCGGCCCGGCGACTTCCGAACGCGCATGCCCTTCGATCTGCACGATCGGCGTCGCGCTGCCGTCCGGCGCGAGCGCGACGATCTGCATGTCACCCGCATCCTCGGCCACGAGCACGCTGCCGTCGCTCGCAACCGTCACGTTGTCCACGCCCCGCAGCACCGCATCGCGGCTCGCGTTCGCATCGTAGAGCACGCGCAATCGTGCGGTGACGCAGTCGTACTCCCAGACGCGGTTGTCGTGCTTGGTGCTGAAATACACCTTGCCGTTCGCGAAGCAGCAGCCCTCGCCGCCGCGAAACCGCGTGGCCTGCGGCACCTGCTTGCGCGTCGGTACCGCTCCGCCGGCAGGATCGACGATGCGGTGCCAGCGCACTTCGCCCGTCTCGAGCCACTGCGCCACCTCGAGCATGCCGCCGGAGAGATCGGGCCGGCCGGTGGCGCGATCGAGCCGCTGCGGCGTGAAGCGGTACCAGCACCCGTCCGGCGTGTCCTCGGTGAGATACACGCGCATCGTCGCGGGGTCGATCGCCACCGCTTCGTGCACGAACGCGCCGAGCGCCGGCCAGGGACGTGCCTGCACCCTGCCCTGCGGGTCGCATTCCCATACCAGGCCGCGCGGATGTTCCTCGCAGGAAAGCCATGTGCCCCATGGCGTCGGCCCGCCCGCACAATTGAAGGTGGTGCCGCCGAGCACGGCATACGCGTCGAGCAGCTCGCCGCTCGCGTCGAAACGCAGTGCGCTCGCACCACCCCTGCCGCCGGAGAGCTCGGCGTTGGAGACATAGATCCAGCCGCCGTCGCGCTGCGCGAACACCGCGCCGCCGTCCGGCGCTTCGTGCCAGAGGAACGAGCGATGCGCGAGGGGCGGCTGTCCGGACCTAGCCACGATGCGCGCGCGAAACCCCGCCGGCACGCGCACACCGTTCGCATCGGGCGGGCCCAGCGGACCCACGGCGGAGAGACTCTTGCGCGTGCGCTGCGCGGGCGCCGCTGTCGCGTCGTCCGCGGCGAATGCGCGCACGCAGATGCCCGCACCGGCCGCGGCCAGGCCCAGCGCGAGCACGTCACGCCGGCTGAGAGGTGCGGAACGATCGCGCGCTCGCATCAGTAACGAGGGGGGTGCCAGAGGCGAACGTTGCGATGCTTGAACAAGGGCACGAGGACCATGCCCGCGATGAAACCGCCGATGTGCGCGCGGAATGCGACGCCGCCGCCGACGCCGTCACTGAACGCGTTGCTGAGCAGTTGCAACCCGAACCACAACGCGAGCACCCAGCCTGCCGGCATGCGCACGGTTTGCAGAACGATACCCAGCGGAATGAGCACGAGCACGCGCGCATGCGGATACAGCAGCAGGTAGCCGCCGAGTACTCCCGAGATCGCACCGCTCGCGCCGATCATCGGCAGCTGCGAGCCAGGATCGGGCAAGGCCTGCGCCAGCACGGCTCCGATTCCCGACACCAGGTAGAACACGAGAAAGCGCGCGTGCCCCATGCTGTCCTCGACGTTGTCGCCGAAGATCCACAGGTACAGCATGTTGCCGATGAGATGCATCCAGCCGCCGTGCAGGAACATCGAGGTGAACACGGTGACCCACGGGTGCACCAGGTCCAGTGCGGGCGACAGCTGCACGTCGCCGATGAGCACCGCGGGAATCACGCCGAGCGCATAGACGATCGCCTGGCCGCGTTCCGGGCCGAGCATCACCTGCCACAGGAAGGCGAGTACGCACAGCCCGATCAGCGTGTAGCTGACGTACGGCGTGGTGCGTGATGGGTTGTCGTCGGAGAGAGGAATCACGGCCGCGGCGTGCCGGAGCGGCGACGGTTGCGGGTCGGGCCGTCCTGCGTGGGCCGCTCGCGCTTGCGCAGCTCCTCTTCGGCGAGCGCGCGCTCGAGCTCATCGCGCTTGCGCGCGACTTCATCGAGCATCACCCTGAGCCACTCTGACGCCATGTCCGGTCCCCTGTCGGGACGCGAACTATAGCAGGGAAGCCCGGGACGTCAGTCGCTTCAGTCGATGCGCTCCAGGCGCTGCGTCCAGTTGGTTTCCCAGGTCTTGCCACCGTCACCCGAGAAAGCCTGTTCCCAGCGCGCAGAGTCCGGCGTGATGCGCGACCACGTGAATCGAACCTTGATCGGCCGTCCCCTGAGCGTGTCGTCGGCATAGAAGGTTCCGACGCCATCGACGAAGCGACCCTTGACCGGCGGATCGAGATTTCCCAGTGGATTGCGGCCATCGATCCACCAGATGGCCCACTGACCGGTCTTCGCGTCATACGCGCGCGGCGCGACGCCCCGATACACGCCTTCCGGCATGTTGAACACGGTGTCGTCCACGTTCGCCCAGCCGTCCATCAATCTGCGCGAGGTGATGGTGCCGTCGAACTCGACCCATTCGTGATTGCCCGCGAGGCGTTCCTTCAGGCGCCGGCTGTGTACGCGCCACTCGCCCACCAGGAAGTCGAAATCGCGCAGACCGCTGAGGTCTGAAGGTGCGTCCGCCGCCTCGGGAGAGTCCTGCGTCGAGTTCACCGTGGACGGCCCGCAGATGGCCGTGCAAAGCACGGCGATGCCGAGCGCAATGCTGAAACGATTCATGTGAGCTCCCGTTGCACGCGACGTGCGCGATCATGGAGCAGTGCGTGCATGCCAACAACGCCCGCGCGTGCCGCTGGTATCGAATGGCAAGCGAGCGGGACGAACGGCTATGCCCGGGGAGACGCGATCGACTCAGGCAGCCTTGGATCGCGCGGCGGAATGCGGAGCGCCGGCGCGCTCCGCGGCCGTGGCACGGTAGAGGTCCGCGAGCCTGCGCGCCATGTCGAGCGCCGACCACGTCGCCGCATAGTCCTTCGCTTCGCGTGCCAGCGCGGCCCGCTGGCGCGCATCGCCGAGCAGGTCGATGACGTGCCCGGCGAACGTCGCCTCGTGTTCCTGTGAAATGATGCAGCCGCGTCCGGCGCCCAGGATGTCGATGGTTCCCATGTGCGCGGTGGAAACGACCGGAACGCCCTGCGCCATTGCCTCCAGCAGCACCAGGCCCTGCGTCTCGGTGCGCGAGGCGAACACGAAGACATCGCCGGCACGGTAGCAGTCGAGCAGCTCCGTGCGCCGATCGAGATAGCCGACGAACATCACGTGTTCGCCCAGCGCGAGATCAGCCGCGAGCCGGCGGCAGTGCGCGAGCGCCGGGCCCTCGCCCGCGATGAGAAAGAGCGCCTCGGGCACGCGGGCGCGCACGCGCGTGAACGTGCGCAGGAGAAAATCGATGTTCTTTTCGTGCGCGATGCGGCCCACGTGCACCACCACCGGTCGGTCGGGCGCAATGCCGAGCCTGGCACGCAACCGCGCACCGTCGCCCGGTGTGAAGCGGTCCGCTTCCAGTCCGGTGGGAATGATCGACACGGGCGTGCGCACGCCGTAGGCGAGGAGCGCGTCGCGCATGGCGCGCGACGGTGCGATCAGGTGGTCGACGGCGTTGCCTTGCGAGCACGTGAAGCGCCGCGCGCCGAAGCGCGTGAGCCAGCGCGGCAGCAGCGGCACGTAATGGTGCAGGTATTCCTCGAAGTAGGTGTGATAGGTCTCTACCACCGGGATGCGCAACTCGCGCGCGAGCTCCAGCCCGGCGTAGTGCGCGATGAACGGCGTCTGCACGTGCACGAGATCGAACGCCGAGTTGCGCAGCCGCGGTACGAGCCGCCTGATCGCACTGCGGCTCATCATGCGGTCCTCGGGGTCGCGCGGAACCCCACGGGAGACGATGCGATGCACGCCGCTTTCCGCGCCGCGTGCGCGATGAGGGTATTCCGGCGCGATCACCTCGCTGTCGTGGCCCAGGCGCTCGAGGTCGCGGCGGAAGGTCTGGATCGAGGTCGACACCCCGTTGATGCGCGGGAAGGTGACGTCGGAGATCATCAGGATGCGCAACGCGAATTCCCCGGCATGGCAAAATGCCGCGCACCCTAGGCCAGAACTGTGACAACGGTGTGAACGCACCCGGAGAGCGTCGATGGATGTGAGCGATTCGCAACTGGGCGGCCTGCGGGCGCGGGCGCAGACGATTCCGCTGGACCCCGAGCAGCGGCGTGCCTGGGCCGAGCAGTTCAACCGCCTGCCGGCAGTCCAGTTCGCCGGCACCGGGGTGTCGCTCGCGGACGGAAAGCTCGTGCACGTGGTGCTCGGCACGGTGCGCGACCATCACCTCGGCGGCTTGCGCCTGCGCGCGGTGAACGGCGCGGTCCTGGCGGGATTGTTCGATTGCGCGCTGGGCGTCGCCGGCACGCTGCAGTTCGCGGGCAAGCGGTCGGGCACGTGCGAGCTGTCGCTCAAGTTCATGCGCGGGGTGTTCGACACGCCGATCGACGTGTTCGGCGCGTGCGTCAAGCGAACCGAGACACTCGCGTTCGTGGAGAGCGAGCTCTACTCGGCCGGGCGGTTGTGCGCCATCGCGACCGGGCTCGTGGCCGTCGCGTCCGGCCGCGGCGACGAAGAAGCGATCTGGTGAGGGAGGAGGGAGTGGCCACAGAAACACACAGAATCACACACGAAGAGCTGCGTTTCTTATTCTGTGTGTTTCCGTGTGTTTCTGTGGCTATTTCCCTTCATGACTTCCCCAGCACCACCGGGTCGAGCACGGCGATCGCCATCGGGTGATAGCCGGGACGCGCCTTGGCGTACACGCGCCGCGCGTAGTCCTTGCCCCAGTCGGTGGCCATCAGGTCCTCGTACAGCGGTTTGATGAGAATCCGCCGGCCGATGGTCGTGAGATAGGTCTCGAGCCGCGGCAGCGCCGGCTCGTAGCGATTGCGGATCGCCACCCGCAGCCAGCTGTGCGCGATGCGCGCATTGCCCGCATCGGTGAAGTGAAACGCGCCGTCGAGCTCGCTCATCTGCGCGGCGCTGAGCTTCTTCGGCAGGTTGTCGATGAAGTGCAGCCACTCGTGCACGCTCCACTGCGAGGTATTCAGCTCCGCAGCGCGTTGCTTGCCTGAGAGCCACGCCTCGCGCTGCGCATCCACCCGCTGCAACGCGTCGGACTTCGGCAGCACGGCGAACTTCGGCAACGCCGGCCGCGACAGCCAGGTGGCGACCTGCTCACGCGAGACCGCGCCGGGCTTTTCACGCAGCAGCTTCGCCTCCAGGTACTCGAGGAACTGCTCGGTCGTCATGCTCCGGAACGAGTGATCCGCGAAATAGGAGCGCAGGAACTGCGCGAAGGCTTCCGCGCCCACGCGCGACTCGATCCAGCGCAGGAAGAGATAACCCTTCTCGTACGGCACTTCGCTGAACACATCGTCCGGATCGCGGCCGCGCAGATCGGGCGTGAGCAGCTCGTCGCGGTCCTGGAGCGATGCGAAATCCTCCTCCAGGCTCTGCAGTCCGAGCACGTCCTCCATGTCGCGGCGCCGCTGTCCGTAGAGCGTCTGCATGATCTGGCGCTCGAGGTAGACCGTGAAGCCCTCGTTGAGCCACATGTCGCGCCAGGTCGCGTTGGTCACGAGGTTGCCCGACCACGAATGCGCCAGCTCGTGCGCGATGAGCGCGGTGAGGCTCTTGTCGCCTGCGATCACGGTCGGCGTGATGAACGAGATGCGCGGATTCTCCATGCCGCCGAGCGGGAAGCTCGGCGGCAGGATGAGCAGGTCGTAGCGATCCCAGCGATACGGCCCGTACAGCCGCTCGGACGCTTCCAGCATCGACTCGGTG
>DASTQG010000422.1:0-10280 GCA_035761885.1 Steroidobacteraceae bacterium
GCCGGACGCGTCCAGTCGTCGCCGGCGGTGGCCGAGTATCCCTCGTTGAAGATGAGATAGATCACTTCGAACACTGAGGACAGACGCGCCGCCAGCTCCTCGCCGCGCGGCATCTCGAACGGAACTTTCGCGTCGGCGAGCGTGCGCTTGGCCCTTACGATGCGTTGCGCGATCGTCGGCTCGGGCACCAGGAACGCGCGCGCGATCTCCCCGGTGGTGAGTCCTCCGAGCAACCGCAACGTCAGCGCTACGCGGGCTTCGGTCGAGAGCACCGGGTGGCAGGCAATGAAGATCAGGCGCAGGAGGTCATCGCCCACTTCATCGTCGGCCGCCTCCGCGAGCCGCTCGCCGGTGTCTTGCTGTTCCGCTTCCAGCTCGTGCCCGAGCAGTTCCTGCTTGCGTTCGACGAGCTTGCCGTGCCGCAGGCGATCGATCGCGCGGTGCTTCGCGGTCGCCATGAGCCATGCGCCGGGCTTTTGTGGCACACCCGAGGCGGGCCATTGCTCGAGTGCCGCGACCAGCGCGTCCTGTGCCAGCTCTTCGGCGAGACCCACGTCGCGCACGATGCGGGTGAGGCCTGCGATGAGCTTCGCGGACTCGATCCGGAAGACGGCTGCGATAGTTCGATGCAGGTCGGTGGTCACGACCGCGCATGATACGCGGCCGGCTCGAGCGAGGCGTCAGGCCGCGAGCGCCGATGCCACCTGCACGCGATTGCGGCCGGAGCGCTTCGCCGCGTACACGGCGGCATCGGCCTGCGCGATCAGCCGATCGCCCCAGACCCCGAGCGTATCGCTCGCGGCGACGCCGATGCTGCAGGTGAGACGGATCGGCGTGCCGAAGCCCTCCACGCTGACTTCCGCCACGCGCTCGAGGATGCGCTGCGCGATGGGATGCGCCGCGGTGGAGTCGGCGCTGCTCAGGATCACCACGAACTCCTCGCCGCCGTAGCGTCCGATGACGTCGGACTGGCGCAGCTCGGCGTGGATCGGGTCGATGATGGCACGCAGACAGGCATCGCCGGCCGCATGGCCGTAAGTGTCGTTGATCTGCTTGAAGTGATCGAGGTCGATGAACAGGATCGAGATCGGCAGTCCGCGCGCCTGTGCACGCGCGCAGGCGGCTTCCAGGCGCTCGACGATCGAGCGGCGATTGAGCACGCCGGTGAGCGGATCGGTCTGTGCGCGGCGCTGCGCCTCGGTGAGTGCCGCGCGTTGCTCGCGCAAGCGATCCGCCACACCGAGCGCGATGAAGACAGCCGCACCGACCATCGACAGGGGCAGCCCGTAATAAAGGAGCCCGGTAATGTCCTCCGCCTCGCGCAAGAGCAGGCCGATGGCGGTGGCGATGGTGAAGGTCTCCAGCAGGCCCCAGGCGATCAGGAACCAGCCCGCCGCGCGGCTGCCGCGTCGCCAGGCCATGAAGGCCGCGACCAGTGTGAACGCCGCGGCGCTCACGAAAATGAGGTTGCCGATCATCGCCACGATGCCGCCGAGGCCGATGAGGTCGGCGATGTTGGCGAGCGCGAGCACCGTGAAGGCGACCGCGAACCAGCCGAAGATGCGATAGATGAGCGGCGAGAAGCGCTTCACGTCGGTGATCTCGCGCACGAACAGGCACGCGGCGGCCCCGCTCAGCGCCGCGGGCACGTTCCAGGCATGCGAGCCGAGCGGCAACGCGAAGGACAGGAACGGCCATTCGAAGCCCTGCCCGGACTGATATGCCATGTACAGCGCCTGCATCGAGAACAGCAGCGCATAGAACACGAACATCTTGTCCTTGAGCACGAACCAGATGAGCAGCGCCGCGACCGCGACGGCCATCAGCGCGCCGAAGGCGAAAGCGATCATCCGCTGATGCTCGGCCGCGGCGGAGAGGGCGTCGTCGAGAACGGTGGTGCTGAATCGCAGCGCTTCCGCCCCGCGGCCGACAGGCTCGACGCGCGCGTACAGAGGTTCGCTCACAGTGAGATCCGCGGGCATGACGAACAGCACGTCGTGCATGCCGCTGAAGTTCGGAATCCGGGTGGCCCGGGGCAGCGCCGAGGCCGCACCGTTGCGGCGGACGAAGACTTCGATCTGCAGGTGCCGCCCCTTGTGAGCCACGAGCGTGGAAACGTCCGCGGGCGTGGCCCGCGTCGGGGCACTCAGGCGCAGCCAGAACGGGCCGCCGCGACGGCGCAGGTCGCGATAGCTCATCGGCCCGAATCGATCGTCCAGCGAGCCGCTGAGAACGTCGGCGGGCACGGGATCGGCCAGAGAAGGGTCGAGTGCCTGGACCTCGACGTCACCTGCTGCCGCGGCCAGCGGGGCGGCCAGGCAAGCCAGTACGCACGCGAGCGTCGCTCGGAACCAGCCTGCCACCCATCGCCTCCCATAGCGAGATCTTCAGCAGGCACTATCGTATCCAGTCCGCGCCAATGTCGCACCGGGCCGGTGTCGCACGTCCTCAGGACAGCAGGCCCCGGGGAGACGACCCGGCCAAACCAGGAGGCGAAATGCTGTATGCGGTTCTGATCTACGGGTCCGAGGCGATCGTGGAGGGCTGGTCGGCGCCCGAGCGGGGTGAGGTAATGGACCGGCACACGCGCCTGCGTGACGGACTGCTGCGGCAGGAACGCCTGGGTGCCGCAGTGCGCCTCGCGCCGACCACCTCCGCCACCACGTTGCGCGTCGGTCGCAAGCCCGTGGTCCTGGATGGACCTTTCGCCGAGACCAAGGAGCAGCTGCTGGGCTTCTACACGGTCGAGTGTGCCTCGCTCGAAGCGGCACTCGAGGTCGCGCGCGGGCTCGCGTTCGATTCGGGTGTGTTCGAGGTACGGCCGGTGACGACGTTCATCTCGCCGGACAATCCGGGCGAGTGCAACTGAGGCGCAAAGAAAAAGCCCCGACGCGTTGCCACGTCGGGGCTCAGAGGGTTTGGGCCGCTGTCGCGGCCCGGTGGATGGCACCCGAGGGAGGGACATGCGCAATCCACGGCTGCAACTATGCTCCGGCCCGGCCGGCGGACACTGTAGTTGCAAGCCGTCTCCTGCTATCGGCGTTTGTCCTACGTGGCCTCACGGATCAGGGAGTTTCAGCGACGCCTGGCCGAAAACGTAGCGCCAGCCCTGCGGCATGCGCACGTACGTGTCGCTGAACCACAGGCGGCGGTCGAACGGCACGCCGTCGTTCGTGCCTTTGAGCAACAGCAGTGCCGTCACGACGGCGGTATCGCCCCAGACACGCACCGTCTGGGTGCCGGCGGCTTCATCCTGCAACTCGTAAACGATGCGCCGGCTGGTCGCCGATTCCAGCAGGTCCTTGCGTGTGAAGGTGCGGCCGTCGCCCAGCACCAGCACGAAATCCTCGGCGAGAATTTCACCCATCGTCCTGGCGTCGTTGCGTTTCACGGCCTCCTGGTAGCGCGTGTCGAGCTCGGCGACGATGCGTCGGTCCTCCTCGGGCGAGGCGCGCGCGAGGATCGGGCCTGCCAGCGCGGCAGCGAGCATTGCCAGGACAAGTGGCTTGAGCATCGGAATCGTGCCTCTCGTGAGAGATGTGGAACAGGCACGGTAGCGGCCGTGCAGACAGGCCGCTGTCGATTTCTTGCTTATTGACCCGTGGCGGGTGCCCGACGCCAGTCGTTGCCCCCGAGATCCTGCACCACTGCGTACGGATGTCGCTTCTGCTGCCCGCTGAAGGTCGAGCCGCGCGCGAAGATGCGTGCACTGCCATCCGCATTGTAGGAGGCAGCCTTGCCCTCGACGGTCGTGTTGCTCAGGTGGACCGTCGCGCCATTCACGACCAGGCCGGTGCCGGACGCGGTGATGCGGCTGTTCGTGATGTGCAGCTCGCAGCCGCCACGCGCCACGATGGCGTCGCCGTTCACCACGATGTTGCGGTTGTCGAGGTGCATCATGCGCCGGCCTTCGCAGATGATCGGATCGGTCGGCTCGGCCCCCGCCGCGCGCGCCGCGCTCTCGGGCGTGCCCTGCGTGGACACGATGCTCACGCCCGGACCGGTCACGCGCACCTGGCCTTCCGAGCGCTCGATCTTGTAGCCGCTGGTGTCGGCCGTTGAGGCGCCTGCGGCTGCCTCTTCGTCGGCTTCGCCCGTGCTCTCATCCGCATCCGCTGACTGAGGGGGCGTTTGAGTTGCGGGCTCGGAAGGCGCCGGTGGGGGCGTGGGGGCTTTCAGCTGTGCCAGAGGGGCGGCCGCTATCTGGTTCAGCTGAACCGCGTACACGGCTCCGCTCGCCTTCTCACGGATGGTGAAGACACCCACGTCGGTGTCCGTTGCGAGCACTTCGATGTTCGGATTGCGTTCGAGCGCGACGCGCGCCCAGGCGATTTCAGTGAGGCCCTGCGGGGCACTGGCAGGTGCGGCGGGCTCTTTGCCCTGCTGGCAGGCAGTCAGGAGCAGCGCGGCCACGGAACTGGCCAGCAGCGCGCGGCTGACGCCGGGCAGGCGAGTGAGTGGGGTGGGCATGGGACCTCCGCTCGCAGGGGACATCTCCATGGAGTCTATCGCCCCCGCCAGCGTTCCCCCGTCCGATTTTACACTTGCTAGACTGCGCGCCCGGGAGGTAACGCCATGATGACCCTCGCAAGTGTCTGGTTGCCTATCGTCGTCTCCACGGTCGCGATCTTCATCGCGAGCTCCCTCATCTGGATGGTGCTGCCCTGGCACCGGACGGAATGGGCTGGGTTGGGCGGCAAGGAGGAGGCCGCGCGCAACGCGCTGCGGGGCCTCGCGCCCGGCCTGTATCACCTGCCGCATCCGGCCACGCGCGCCGAAATGCGGGCGCCGGAATTTCAGCGCAAGATGCAGGAGGGCCCGATGGCTTTCCTCACCGTGCTGCCGAACGGCATGCCCAACATGGCCCGGCAGATGGGCTCATGGGTCGCGCTGATCGTGTTGCTGATGATCGTCGTGGCCTACGTGGCCACGCGCACCCGCACGCCGGGCACCGAGTACCTCGAAGTGTTCCGCATCGTCGGCACCACGACCTGGCTCGCGTTCGGCGCGGCGACACTGCAGGACGCGGTCTGGTTCGGGCGCCCCTGGCGCAGCGTGCTGACCATGAACCTCGATGCGCTGATCTACGCGCTGCTCGCGGCGGGTATTTTCGCCTCGATGTGGCCGGGGACCTGAGGCTCCCGGCTGTCGCCTGCAGGAGACGTACGCGCACAAAGCGCTGATTTATCCTGCATGAACGGCGTGGGAACTCGCCGACACTGCAATGCGGCGTTGTTCCATGGTTGCGCCCGCCCCCCGCGCGCATGATTCTGACCACGGCCGCGCACCACTACGGATGGAAACGGCTAAGAGGGTCGGGAAATCCCCGCTCTGACAGGCCCCCCGCATGCTGCGCCGGGGCCTTTCTCTTTTTGAAGTACTCTGGTTGGGCCATGAGCCCTCACCCAACGCAGTTCGCACTGTTCGACACAGAACTGGGGACCTGCGGCATCGCCTGGACGCCCGACGGTGTGTGCGCGGTCCAGTTGCCCGAGGCCACTCGCGAGCAGACCTCGGCGCGGCTGCGCAAGCGTTTCTCCTCAGCGCGGGAAACGATGCCCACGCCCGAGATCGCCCAGGCGATCGAGGCCATCGTGGCGCTGCTGCGGGGAGAGGGGACCGCGCTCGACTCGATTCGAGTGGATCTTGCGGGCGTGCCGCAATTCAACCGGCGTGTCTACGATCTGGCGCGTGCGATCCCGCCGGGCCGCACGTCCACCTACGGCGAGATCGCCGTGCAGCTCGGCGATCGCACCGCTGCCCGCCTGGTCGGGCAGGCGCTCGGTCAGAATCCCGTGCCGCTCATCATTCCCTGCCACCGCGTGCTCGCCGCGGGTGGAAAATTCGGCGGCTTTTCCGCCAACGGCGGCGTGCTCACCAAGCTGCGCCTGCTCACGATCGAGAAGGCGCCCGCCGCGGACTCGCTGTTTCCGCCCTGAATCGCCCGATTCGTCGATCCCCGGCAGTTCCCTTTGACATAGGCGGCCGGGGCGTTCGCGCTGTGATGTGATTCCGCCCGCCGTACGGGCGAGCGAATAGCATCGGTACGGGCCACTACACGTTTGCTTGACGGGGCAGGGGAATATGCAAGTCTGGCTGTGCTCGCTGACGCGCGCGGCGGAGCCTCACACGGATGTGAAATCGGCGGTGGCGGCGCTGCGCACCACCCTGGAGCGCGAGATCCGCCAGGGCAAGAGCGTGCGTCCGCCGGACGTCACCGACAAGGTCGGGCAGGTGTACACGGTGCGCGGAGCGAGCGGCCTGGAACGCTACTGGCTCACGCACGAAAAGCCCGAATGAACGGCGTTGGCGCGCTTCCCCGCGCATCAAGAAAAGCTTAAGCGACGCGAAGCGACTGTGTTTGCTGCAGTGGGGGCACCGGCCCAGAGTGCGCACATCCCAACGGAGGTGCGTATGAGCAATCGAAGCGCAGTGGCCGCGGCCATCGTCACCTGGCTGGCGCGCGGTGCGAGTCCCATCGACGGTATGTATTCGTTCGAAGTGGCGCGCATGCGCCGCGAGGAATCCGAGGACGCGCGTCGCGCCCGGGAAAGGCGCAATTCGCAGGCTCCGGCGACGCTCCAGGGCGTGTGCCGCGCCTGATCAATGGTATTCGAGGCTGCCGAACGGTGTATTGAGGCGCAGCCAGTAGCGAATCACAGTCGAGCAGAGCCGGGAGAATTCCGAGGCGTCCGCCGGCCGCTGGATGAAGCTGTTCGCACCCAGCAGGTACGCGGTCTCCATGAGTGATTCGTCGGCGTCGCCGGCGACCAGCACTACCGGAATCGGGCGCGTGCGCGGATCGGCCTTGATCTCGCGCAGCAGCGTGAGGCTATCGCCGTCGAGCAGGCGCGGACCGAGCAAAATGAGGTTCGGCTGCGACCACTGGTGACCCAGGTCCCCGACGCGCGAGCGCACGTACTCTCGCGTGGCCTCGAGCGTCTGCAGCAGCTGCGCGCGGCATTCGGTGTGAATGTCCGCGAGCACACGCTCGATGATCGGCATGTCCGAGCCGGTTGAGTCCGCAACCAGGACTTCGCATTCCTTGCGCATGCGGGATTGGACGGTAGCGATGCCGCAGCGTTCGGGGGCGTCGCGCCGATCGGCACTGAACGTTCCGTCGGCTGCGTCCTACAGGGCGGTGCGTTGCATCAACGGCGGGTCTCGGGCGCGAGCCAGAACAGGCCGAACTTCCAGGTCTCGTCGAGCCAGGAATGTTCTATCGCCAGCCCCGCCTCGCACGCCAGCTCCGTGAGCTCGGGCCGCGAGTACTTGTACGAGCGCGCGGTCACCAGCGGCTCGCCGCGCTGAAACGCAATCTCCGCGCCGCCGAGCGTCGCACTCTGCTGGCACTGGCTGACGAGCCGCATCTCGATGCAACGCTGGTCCTCGAGCCAGCGCGCCTCGTGGCGGAAGGCGTACATGTCGAATGTCGCGTCGAAACGATGGTTCAGGTGCGAGAGCACGTTGCGGTTGAAGCGCGCGGTGACTCCCGCCAGATCGTTGTACGCCGCCTCCATCAGGCCGGGATCCTTGCGCAGGTCCATGCTGGCGATGATCGCCCCGTCGGGTCCGACGACCAGGTGCATCAGCCGCAGCAGGTCCGCGGCGGCCTGCGGAGCGAAGTTGCCCAGCGTCGAACCGGCAAGGTAGATCACGCGACGGCGTTGCGACTGCGTGTCGGGGGGCAACACGAAGGAACGCGTGAAATCCGCGCAGACCGGCAGCACGCGCAGATCCGGGAAGCGCAAGGCGAGCGCGCGCGAGGCCGCGACCAGCTGCGCACGTGACAGATCCACCGGTACGTAGGCGAAGGGATTGCGCAGCTCATCCAGCAGCACCCGTGTCTTCAGGCTGGTACCGCTTCCGAACTCGATGACGACGGCGCCGCTTCCGATCCGTGCGGCCACGTCGGCGGCATGCTGGTCCACCAGCATCAGTTCCGAGCGCGTCAGGTAGTACTCAGGAACGCTGCATAGCCTGTCGAAGAGGGCGGAGCCCCGCTCATCGAACAACCACCGTGGAGACAGGCGCTTGGGCTGCTCTTGCAATCCGGACAGTACCTGCCGGATCAGCAACTCGGGGGATTCCTGTTCGTCGATGACCGGGTGCGGGATCGAATGGACGCGGGCAGCTAGCGCCATGGAACGGACTTCTGGTGACAGCGGGCGAGGCGAGAGTCACATGCGGGCGAGGAATGTCGAGAGCGGCCGGCGGCGCATCCGCGCGTCAGGTGCACTCCTACATGCGCACCGGGCGTGACGCGGTGCGGTTGAGTCCTGCAAATGACGCCGTGTCAGCGCCGTCCTACGTTTTTATGCATGTCCTACATGCTCTAATACCGCGCTGTTCATTTTTCATACATCGAGCAGCGCCAGTTCCAATCGCCGCCCGCTCGGCGGCGGCTCAACAACGCGGGGAGTCATTTCCGATGGCCAGATCCACGGGTTCGAAGATTGCGCCGACCGTCAGGGAGCAGGAAAGCGACATCCTGCAGGACTGGTTGCGCAGCCAGCTCGCGGCCGTGCGTTCGCGGTCCGGCGCGATCAGCGACGAGGCTTTGCGCGACGACTCGCGTCGCTTTCTCTCGCGGTTCTCCCAGGCCCTCGGTCGCGACGGCGCGGACGATGGCCTGGCTGCGGCCTGGGACGAGACGCGCGCCATGCTCGGTGAGCTTTCGCGCTCGCGCGCGGTGCAAGGTTTCTCACCGGCCGAGACGGCATCATTCGTGTTCTCGCTGAAACGACCGCTGTTCGAGCAACTGAGTCGCGCACACGGAACCGATGCGCGCGCGCTCTCGGATGACATATGGCGGGTGACGGAGTTGCTCGACGGGTTCGGTCTGTACACGATCGAGACCTTCCAGAAGAGCCGCGAGGAGATCATTGCCCGCCAGCAGCAGGAGATGCTGGAGCTGTCCACTCCGGTGACGCAGATCTGGGACGGCATCCTTGCCGTGCCGCTGATCGGCACCCTGGACAGCGCGCGTACCCAGGTGGTGATGGAGAACCTGCTCACCGCGATCGTCCAGAACGAGGCGGTGATCGCGATCATCGACATCACAGGCGTGCCGACGGTGGACACGCTGGTGGCGCAGCACCTGCTGCGCACCGTCTCCGCAGCGCGCCTCATGGGCGCGGAGTGCATCATCAGCGGCATCCGCCCGCAGATCGCGCAGACCATCGTGCACCTGGGAGTGGACCTGGGCGACATCGAGACCAAGGCGACGCTCGCGGATGCGTTGCGCCTGGGCCTGGCGCGGCGCGGTCTCGTCGTCACTCAGCGCCACGCAGCCGGCCCGGCACCGGTCACCACGGCGGCTGCGGCGAGCTGAGCGCGATGGACCAGATACCGATTCTCAAGGTTCACGATGCGCTGCTCGTCAGCATCCAGGTGGACATGCACGACCGCCTGGCGATGCAGCTGCAGGACGACCTGACGACGCGCATCACCGAAACCCACGCGCGTGGCGTGCTGATCGACATCTCCTCCCTGGACGTGGTCGATTCGTTCATCGGGCGCATGCTGGGCAACATCGCCGCCGTGTCGCGCATCCTGGATGCCGTGACGGTGGTCGTGGGCATGCAGCCCGCGGTAGCCATTACCCTCGTCGAGCTGGGACTGCAGCTCGAAGGAGTGCGCACCGCGCTCAACGTTGAGCGCGGCCTGGCCTTGCTCAACGAACTCCTGCTGGTCCGGGACGGTGTCGATGGAATCCCGGCGCGATGAAACCTTTCCCCTGCTCACCGAGCAGGATGTCGTGCGCACGCGCCAGGTGGCACGGTCGTGGGCCGTGGCGATCGGCTTCAGCCTGGTGGAGCAGACCAAGATCGTGACGGCCGCGAGCGAGCTGGCGCGCAACGCCATCGAGTACGGCGGCGGCGGGACGCTGCGCATGCGCTGGTTCTCCAACAGCGTGCGCCACGGGCTGCGCATGGATTTCGTCGACAAGGGCCCGGGCATTCCCGACATCGAGAAGGCGTTGAAGGACGGCTTCTCGACCGGCGACGGCCTGGGCCTGGGCCTGTCGGGTGCACGCCGCCTCATGAGCGAGTTCGAGATCGAATCGGCGCCCGGCAACGGCACGCGCGTGAGTGTGACCCGATGGAAGTGACCCGTTCCGATGCGATACGCGTCACGCACACCAGCGCCGTTGCCGAAGTGCGGCGCATCGTCGCGACCCACGCGGCCGCCTTCGGCTGGGGCGCCGAAGCAGAAGGCGCCGCTAACGTCATCGCGACCGAGCTTGCGACCAACATCGCCAAGCACGCGCGCGAGGG
>DASTQG010000423.1:0-3081 GCA_035761885.1 Steroidobacteraceae bacterium
GCGTAACCACGCCCGCCATGTGCGTGATGGTCGACAGCATCTGCGAGGCCACGGCGACCAGCGACTTGGGCTCGTCCTGGTGGGAGGTCAGGCGGCGCTGCAGCTCGTCGATCTCATCGCCCTGCAGGGGCTTGAGCTTGAGCAGCGTGTCGACGAACAGGCGGTAGCCCTTGTCGGTCGGAATGCGGCCGGCGGAGGTATGCGGCGAGGTGACGAAGCCGAGCTCGGTCAGGTCCGCCATCACGTTGCGGATGGTCGCCGAGCTGAGCGCCAGGCCGGACTCGCGCGACAACGTGCGAGAGCCCACCGGCTGTCCATCGCGGATGTAGCTCTCGATGAGGACCTTGAGCAGGAGCTGGGCTCGCTCGCTTAAGGGTTCGTCTGCCGCCTCGATTGACACGAGTCGATAACTAACAACGCGGCCCGACGCAAGTCAAGAAGAGGCGCGCGCGGCACCACGCGGGTCGAACGCGCACGCCGCGCGGCTGGCCCGCCCGACCCGCACATGCTAAAACGACCCCCGCTCGTGCAACGCATGAAGACACCCTTCAATTCCATCGCCCTGGTGGGCCGCCACACGGACGAGCGCGTGGCGGACAGCATGCGCCTGCTCGCGCGCCACCTCCTGCGTCGCGGCCTCGCGGTGCTCGTGGACGAGCACATCGACGGCCAGATCTTTCCGGAAGGCGTGACGCGCGTTCCGGAGAGCGAGTTCGCCGCGCAGGCGCGCCTCGTGATCGCGATCGGCGGCGACGGCACCATGCTTTATGCCGCGCGCCTGGTCGCGCGCCACGACGTGCCGTTGCTCGGCGTGAACCGCGGACGGCTCGGCTTCCTGACGGACGTTTCCCCCGACGACATGCTCACGCGCCTCGACGAGGTGCTGTCGGGCAAGTACGCCGAAGACCGCCGCACGCTCCTGGAAGCGCGGCTGGTGCGGGTGGGGCGCGAGGACGTCATGCTCACCGCGCTCAACGACGTGGTCCTGCAGAAGTGGGAAACGGGCCGCATGCTCGATTTCGAGACCTGGATCGACGGGCGCTACGTGAACACGCACGGCGGTGACGGGCTGGTGGTCGCCACTGCAACGGGCTCGACCGCGTATGCCCTCTCCTGCGGGGGTCCGATCGTGCAGCCCGACCTCGGAGTGCTGGTGCTCGTGCCGATCTGCCCGCACACGCTCAGCGACCGGCCGGTCGTGGTGCCGAGCGGTGCGCGCATCGAAGTGCGGCTCAGCGAGCGGCCCGACACGCGCGCGCAGGTCACCTGCGACGGCGAGGTTCTGGGTGAGCTGGAACCGGGCGACCGCCTCAAGGTCATCCCCTCGACCCATGGCGTCACGCTCCTGCACCCGCCGGGACACGACTACTACCGACTGCTTCGTTCCAAGCTGCACTGGGGCCGCGGCAGCTATGACGGATCCGCGCCCGGCGATGCCCTGCCTCCGCCCGAGCGCTGACCCTTGCTCACGTTCCTGCGGATCCGCGACTTCGCGATCATCGACGAGCTGGAGCTGGAGCTCGGCACCGGTCTGGTGGCGCTGACTGGCGAAACCGGCGCCGGCAAATCGATCGTGGTGGACGCCCTGGCGCTCGCAGCCGGTGGCCGCGCCGGCGTGGAAGTCGTGCGGCATGGCGCGGAGCGCGCCGAAGTCAGCGCAACCTTCGACGTGCGACACAACGATCCCGCGCTCGCGTGGCTCGTCGCGCACGAGATCGAAGCGGACGGTGAGGCGATCCTGCGGCGCGTGGTCGGCAAGGATGGCCGCTCGCGCGCGTTCATCAACGGCCAGGTCCTGCCGCTGCAGACGTTGCGCGAGCTGGGCGAGCTGCTCGTCGACATTCATGGCCAGCACGAATTCCAGACGCTGACCCGGCGTGTGGCGCAGCGCCAACTGCTCGATGCGCACGGTCGCAACGAAGCCCAGGTCGAAGCGGTGCAGTCGGCGTTCGCCGCCTGGAGCGAAACTCGCGAACAGCGTGATGCCCTGCTGGCTCGCGGACGCGACCGGGACGCGCGACTCGAGCTGCTGCGCTACCAGGTGCGCGAGCTCGAGGCCCTCGGCCTCAAGTCCGATGAGCTGCCCGATCTTCTGGCCGAGCAGCGGCGCCTCGCGAACGGCAGCAAGCTCGGTGAAGGCGCACGCGCGGCGCTCGATCTCATCTATGAGGACGATTCGTTCAGCGCCAACGCCGCCGTTGGGCGCGCCGCCAGTCAGCTGCGCGTACTCACGGCACTCGATGCCGCCCTCGGCGAACCGGGTCAGCGACTCGAGGAGGCCTCGATCGCGATTCGCGAGGCCGCCGACAACCTGCGCCACTATCTGAACGCGCTCGACATGGACCCCGAGCGTCGCGATTTCGTCGAGCGGCGCGTGGCCACCATCGAGGAGCTCGCGCGCAAGCACCGCATCGCGGCCGAAGAGCTGCCGGCATTGCTGGAGAGACTGCAGGCGGAGCTTGCGGAGCTGCTCGCGCACGAATCGTCGCTGGCGGGGATCGAGGCGAAACTGGCGGCTGCGCGTGCTCAGTACGTGCAAGCGGCCGGCGCACTGTCGAGCACGCGCCAGAAGGCGGCCAAGGCGCTCACGCGGGACGTGACTCGATCGTTGCAGACGCTGGGCATGCCCGGCGGCAAGTTCGAAGCGACGCTCCAGACGCATCGCGACCGCGAGCCGAATGCGGAGGGGGACGATGAGACCGAGTTCCTGGTCACGGCCAATCCGGGGCAGCCGCTGCGACCGATCGCGCGCGTGGCATCCGGCGGCGAGCTGTCACGCATCAGCCTCGCGGTACAGGTTGCCGCCGCGGGACGTGCGCTCACGCCCTGCCTGGTCTTTGACGAAGTGGACGCCGGCATCGGCGGGGCGGTCGCCGAAATCGTCGGGCGTCAGTTGCAATCGCTCGGAGAACGCGCGCAGGTCCTGTGCGTGACGCACCTGCCGCAGGTGGCCAGCCAGGCTGGCCGGCACCTGCGAGTGCTCAAGCTCACCGACGGGCGCACCACGCGCACCTCGATCACTGATCTGCGCGGTACCGAGCGGGTGGAAGAGCTGGCGCGCATGCTGGGGGGCGTGGAGAT
>DASTQG010000424.1:0-3189 GCA_035761885.1 Steroidobacteraceae bacterium
GCATAGTCCTCGCCGCGCTCCACCTCTTCGAGGATCGCGTGAGTATCGCGTCCGGTCGCCGCGGATTTCACATTGAGCCAGCCGCGGTGCATCGCGCCGAGCGCGCTCCCGCTCTCTTCGGGCTCAGCTCCGAGCAGGCGCACCTTCTCCTGCAGCTCGCGCGCACCTTCCGCGCAGCGCTGCGAGGCATAGAGGAAGAACGTCTTGAGCTCGGGCTCTTCGGTCTCGGCAGCGGCCTTCGCGAAGCCGTTCTGCCCGTCGCGGGACGTCTCGATCAGCTCGTTCAGCAGGGAAGTCGTTTCCTTGTCCATGGTTTACTCCTGGGGTTTGGGGCGCGGATGCTAAGGACCTGCCCCGCGCCGGAGGATCGGACGCGCACGCATCGCGCTGTGGGACATGCACCTACTGCAGGGAAGTGTTCCGCTCGCGGTAGCGCTGCTCGCTCGAAGAGAGATAGCCGAGGACCGCCCCCATGAGGAAGCCGCCCAGGTGCGCGGCGTTGTCGATGCCCGGCACCAGGAAGCCGATCGCCAGGTTCAGGCCGACGAAGAACACGATGTTGTTGAAATGGGCCTTTTTCAGGCCGAGCACGCGCAGGTCGTGGCGCAACATGAGCACCAGGAGCACGCCGAAGAGCCCGAAGATCGCGCCCGAAGCGCCCACGCTCACGGTCGCCTCGTGGAACAGGACGCTCGCCACGCTCCCGGCAACGCCGGCGAGCAGGTACGCGGCGACGAAGCGCGAGCGGCCGAGCACGGGCTCGAGCATGCTGCCGATCACCAGCAGGCCGTACATGTTCATGAGCAGGTGCAGCAGACCGCCGTGCACGAACAGGCTCGTCAGCAGGCGCACCGAGCCGGCGCCTTCCATGTGCGGGCGGTAATTCGCGCCCCAGACCAGCAGGTCGTCGGCACGAAAGGCCAGCAGCCCGTGCCCGCTCAGGACCATGAGCGCGAACACGAACAGGTTGAGGTCCAGGAGGACGGTGGTCGCGTAGCGTCCCTTCCTGGGCACCAGAAGCGCGAACGAAGACTGCCTCATGATGGGTGCTTGGACTCTCCGACGCTGTCCGAAATCCGTAACTGGTGACAGAATTCGCGCATCTCAAGCCCGGACCGCCCCCATGCTCAAGTTCCTGCTCTGGCTACTCCTGCTGGTGATCTGCTGGCCTCTCGCGCTGCTGGCGCTGGTGCTTTGGCCGATCGTCTGGCTGATCTGCCTGCCGTTCAGGCTGCTCGGGATCGCGGTCGAGGGCGTTTTCGAGCTGCTGCGCGCGATCGTGCTGCTGCCCGCGCGCATCCTCGGCAGCCGGCCCTGAGCGCGCCGCGTAGCCTTTACAAGCCTGCATAGCGCAATAACCCGATATTCTTTTCGCCCCGGGCAATGCCGGCCGGAGAATCTCCGTCCTCATCGAGGATGGAGCCGCCGCATGATCGATCTCTATTACTGGCCGACCCCCAACGGCCACAAGATCACGATGTTCCTGGAGGAGTCCGGCCTGCCCTACCGGATCGTGCCGGTGGACATTTCCACCGGGGCGCAGTTCGAGCCGGATTTCCTCGCCATCAGTCCCAACAACCGCATGCCCGCGATCGTGGATCGCGCGCCCGACGACGGCGGTGAGCCGCTCTCGGTATTCGAATCCGGCGCGATCCTCGAGTACCTGGGCGAGAAGGCTGGCGCGACCAGCCCCGCCGCCGCGCGTTTCTTCCCCGCCGAGCTGCGCAAGCGCAAGGCGGTCCGCGAATGGCTGTTCTGGCAGGTGGGAGGCCTCGGGCCCATGGCCGGCCAGAATCATCACTTCGTGCGTTACGCGCCCGAGCAGATCCCCTATGCCATCGAACGCTACGTGAACGAGACCAACCGTCTCTACGGTGTGCTCGACCGCAGGCTCGAGAACAGCGAGTTTCTCGCGGGCGAGGACTACACCATCGGGGACATGGCCGTTTATCCCTGGATCGTTCCGTGGGAGGCGCAGCGGCAGAACCTCGACGACACGCCTGCGCTCAAACGATGGTTCCAGTCGATCGCCGCGCGGCCCGCCACGATCCGTGCCTACGCGCGCGGCGAGGAATATCGCAAACGACCGGTGATCACTGACGAAAGTCGGAAGATTTTGTTCGGACAGACGGCGCAGAGTGTCCTCCGGCGAAGTGCGTAGAAGAAGCTCACCAGGCCCCGCGCGCGTCATCGATCCCGCGTTCGGCTGGTCCGAACGCGAGGCGGCATGTCGACGAAACATTCACTTGTTGACCTGACGGCGATCGCTGTCTGCGCCCTGGCGTGGGGCACGACCTGGTACGCAATCACGCTGCAGTTCGGCACGGTCGATCCGATCGTGTCGCTCGTCTATCGCTTCAGTCTCGCGGCGGTCCTGCTCTTCGCCTGGGCCGCCCTGCGCCGCCAACCGATCCGCCTCTCGCGAGCGCAACACCTCAGCGCCGCGGCGGTCGGTCTGTTCACGTTCGCGATCGACTACGCGTTCACGTATTGGGCCGAAGAGCGTGTCGTGTCGGCCGTGGTTGCCGTCATGTTCGGCACGCTCTCCTTCGTCAACCTCATCATGTTCCGCATCGTGCGCCGCGAACGCGCGCCGCGCACCGCATGGATGGCCGCCCTCCTCGGCGCGGGCGGCGTTGCGCTCCTGTCCTGGAGTGAGGTCGCACACGCGGAAATGAACGGCCGCGCCATCGCAGGCCTGGCGTTCGCGTTCGTGGCGGTGGTGATGGCCACGGTCGGCAACCTCTTCGCGCGACGCGGCGAGGAGGACGGCGCGCCGCTGATCGCTTTCACGGCATGGTCGATGGCCTACGGCACCGTGCTGCTGGCCATCCACGCGCTCATTACTGGTCGCGCGTGGAACTTCGAGCCGAGCATGGCGTACGTGGTGTCGCTCCTGTACCTCGCCGTGATCGGCTCGGTGGTCGCCTTCCTGTTGTACTTCGGGCTCGCTCGCCGCCGCGGCTTCACCACGGCGTCCTACATCATGACGCTGACGCCGCTGATCGCGATGCTGATGTCGACGCTCTTCGAGGACAAGCGCTGGAGCTTTTCGGGTATCGGTGGCGTCGCGCTGATTCTGTTCGGGCAGTGGCTGCTGCTGCGCGCGAAAGTAGCGGCCGAGCACGCCGGTTCACCGCGCGCAGCGGTGCTCACGGGGGAGTGACGGGAGTGACGGTGCCGGGTTTG
>DASTQG010000425.1:0-7874 GCA_035761885.1 Steroidobacteraceae bacterium
TGCGCTCAGCGCCAGCAGCAGAACGAGCGCGCGCCAGCGCCGCGGCTCGCGACGCAACGACACTCGATCGTGCACGATCACCGGCCGCATCATCGACGGACGCATGGGCGAGCCTCGCAGGGTCGGTTGCAATGCAACGCAGGTACAGAGACACGAAGGAGCGGAATTCGTGCCAGCCGTGTAGTAACGGGCGCGTTCGTTTGTAAGTATTGCCGCGAGCAGCGGCCCCGGCGTACGGAGCTCAGAGGACTCTGCCGCGCGACAAGCGCACTTCGCGCGCCGCGCAGACGTGCGCGGCCAGGCTCCTCTGCAGTTGCTGCAGCGTCATGCGCGAATCGCGCGCCGTCGTGGCAGCGACGGCGTCGCGCGGCACGATCAGGCGGTATTCGCGCTGATGCGCTTCGCTGGCCGTCATCCAGATGCAGCTGTTGGTGGAGATGCCGGTGAGGATCAGCGTACGCACCCGCAGGAACTCGAGCAGCAGCTCGAGAGGGGTGCAGTAGAAGCCGGAGTGACGCGGCTTCAGCACGAAGTAATCGCGCTCTTGCGGGGCGATGCGTTGCACGAAATCGCGGCTGGGCGAGCTGGGCGCTGTGCAGCGTTCCACCAGGCGCCGCGCGTCGCTGCGCCAGCGGCCGAGGTTGTCGTTCACGTACACCACCGGAACGGCGTTGCGCCGCGCCTTGTCGAGAAGCGCGCCCACGTTCGCCTGGACTCGCTGCACCTCGCGCCACACGCGCGCGCCGTCGGGAAAGGAGAAGTCGTTGATGAGGTCGATGACGAGCAGCGCCGCGCGGCCCTTCGCCGAGCCCGCTGGCCGCCGCGCGATCCCATGTCGCTGCGCCATCCTTAGCGCCCCTCGCCCGGCTACTCGCGCCGGAAGGCCTGCGGCTCGAGCTGATGCTTGCGCAGGAGCTTGTAGAACTCCGAGCGGTTGCGCTCGGCGAGCCGCGCGGCCTGCGCGACGTTGCCCTGGGTCATCTGCAGGAGATTCACCAGGTAGTCGAACTCGAAATTGTCGCGCGCCCGCGCGAAGGGCAGGAACTCGCGCGGCTTGTCGCGCAGCGCATTCTGCACCAGCCCCGCGGGGATGAGCGGCGTGGTGGCGAGCACCACGCACTGCTCGACCACGTTGCGCAGCTGGCGCACGTTGCCGGGCCAGGGCGCGGAGACCAGCAGCTCCAGCGCATCGTGCGAGAAGCCGCTCACCTCCACGACCACCTCGCCCAGGCGCGAACGGATCGCCTGCAGGAAGTGGCTCGCGAGGAGCGGTATGTCTTCGCGCCGCTGCGCGAGCGAGGGGATTTCCAGGCGCACGACGTTCAGTCGATAGAACAGATCCTCGCGAAAACGCCGCTCGCGCACCAGGCTTTCCAGGTCCTGGTGCGTGGCGGAGATCACGCGCACGTCCACGGGCGTGGCCTCGCTCGAACCTACCGGGCGCACCTCACGCTCCTGCAGGGTGCGCAGGAGCTTGGCCTGGAACTGCATCGGCATGTCGCCGATCTCGTCGAACAACAGCGTTCCTTCGTGCGCGGACTGCACCAGCCCGGTGCGGCTCTCCGTCGCCCCGGTGAACGACCCCTTGCGATGCCCGAACAGCTCGGACTCGAACAGCGCTTCCGGTATCGCAGTGCAGTTCACCGCGATGAACGGCTTCTCGGCGCGTCGGCTCGCCATGTGAATCGCGCGCGCCATCAGCTCCTTGCCCGTTCCGCTCTCGCCCTGCAGCAGCACGCTCGAGTCGCTCTGCGCCACGCGACGCGCCTGCGCCAGCAGCGCTTCCATCGCCGGGCTGCGCGTGACGATGCCCTCGCGCCAGGTCGACTCGTGCGTCGGCGCGCCCGGCGCCGATACGCCCGTGACCTTGAGCGCGCGGGTGATGACCTGGGTGAGCGCGTCGGCCTCGAACGGCTTGGTGAGGTAGGCGAACACGCCGCGCTGCGCGGCATCGACCGCATCGGGAATGGTGCCGTGAGCGGTGAGAATGATCACCGGGAGCGTCGGCTGCTGCGCATGGATCGTGTTGAACAGCGCCATGCCGTCCATGCCGCTCATGCGCATGTCCGTGACCACCACGTGCGGGCGGAAGCGCGGCAGGACGGCGAGCGCCTGGCGCGCGCTCTCGGCGCTCTCGATGTCGAAGCCCGCGCGACGCAGGCGGATCGCGAGCAGGCGCAACAGGCGCACGTCGTCGTCGACGACCAGGATGCGCGCCTCGTCCCCGTTACGTGTGGCAAGGGCGTCGGTGTTCATGGGCTTTGCGGTCCATCGCGGTTCTGGATCTGCTCTTCCAGCGACTTGAGGGCCTCGAGCTGGCTCTCGAGTTTGGCGCGCTCCCTGCGCTCCGACTCCAGTTGCCGGCCCAGGGAATCGATGCGCGAGGTGAGCTCGCGCCGGCGCAGCTCTTCCACCTGCACCAGCGCCGTCAGTTTCTCTTCGCACTCGGTGGCTGCACATTGTCGTTGCTCGACCGGCAGTACACTGAGCAAGGCCTGTGCCAGCTGGACGTGGACCGATGTTTCCGGACCCTGCCCCGCCACCTGGGCCAGCAGCTGGGCGGTGCGGTCCGGATCGTACAGCGCCGACTGACGCTGTCCGGTGATGAGTGCCATGCGCAACGCGCGCCCCGGCGACTCCGGCGCGGCCTGCAACTGCTCGAGCTCGGCCTTCAGCTCTTCGTCGCTCTGCTGGCGCACCCGCACTGCGTAGTCGGCGATCTCCTGCAGCGCGCGCCCGCGCTCGTCCTGCTTCGCGGGCGGGGCGGTCGGAGTGCCCTTGCAGCCGGCGAAGAGCAGTGCCGTCGCGAGCAGCGCGGCAACGAGCCTGCCCGCAGGGAGCGAGGGGCAACCGCGATCAGTGCGAAGGTTGTTCATTCGGCAAGCTCACGCGCACGCAGGCCCCCTTGCCAAAGCGCGAATCGAGTATCTCAATCTGGCCGGAATGCGCCGTGACGTACTGGCGCGCGATCGTGAGGCCCAGCCCCGTACCCTGCACGTACCCGGCGTACGGGGCACTGCCCTGGAAGAACGGCTCGAACACCCGCTCGCGCTCCGCCGGCGCGACGCCGGGACCGCTGTCGGAGACTTCGAGAATCGCCGAGCTGTCGCGCGCGGTGAGCGTGACTTCCAGCTCACCCCCCGCGGGGGTGTATTTGATCGCGTTGGACAAGAGGTTGTCCACAACGATCCGCAACTGGTCCGGATCGCCCGCGATCGTCACCGGATCCAGGGAAAGCTGCGCGTGCACGCCCTTGGCCGTGCGTCCCAGAGCGTGACTGTCGAAGGCACTGCGCACCACTTCGTCCAGGCGCAGCGCTTCCATGCGCGGCGCGCCGCTGCGCGGAACCTGCGTCTTGCCGAATTCCAGCAGGTCCTCGATCAGGCGCTGCAGGTGCTGGCTGCTCTCGCGCATGATCTGTGCAATCTCCTTCTGTTCCTGGCTCAAGTGGTGATGGGTCTCGTCCGTGAGCAGCTCCGAGCCTTCCCGGATGCTGGTGAGGGGGGTCTTCAGCTCGTGGGAGATGTGACGCAGAAAGTTGGCCTTCTGTTCCTCCAGCTCGACGATGCGCCGGCGCAGCCAGTCGAGCCGCGCGCTGAGCTCCTCGAGGTCCTTGGGACCGCGAACGGTGACTGGGGCGGAAAAATCTCCCGAGCCCAGCCGCCGGATCTCCCCGTCGATCCGTCGCAGGGGCCGGGTGATGAGGACGAAGAACAGGATGCCGAGCAACAGTGCCACCGGCACCGCGGCGGCTGTCTGCAACACGAGCGTGCGTTGCAGGCGTTCGGCTGCGCGCCGCGCGTTGTTGGCCTCCAGCTCGATGAGCTTGCTGCTCTCCGCGAGAATCGTGCGCGCCTGCGAGTTGAGCGATGCCCAGCGCGCGGCGACGTCCGCCGCGGAGATCTCTGTCATCGGCTGGCCCGAAGCGGTGAGCAGCTGCACGTTGAGCGCATTCTCCGCATCGATGATCGCGCGCAGCCGGTCCTGGCGAGCCGCGTCGATGTTCAGGCGCGAGAGCTTGCGTACCGAGCCGAAGAACGCCTCGCGGCGCGCGAGGTAGGTCACGTGGTAGCGGCGATCGCGCAGGGCGTAGTAGTAACCGAGGCTGCGTTCCATTGCCGTCAGGTGTTCGGCCAGCGCACGGCTCTCCTGCGTGGCGATCTCGGCATCGAGCACCGCGCGCCGGCCGCGCTGCGCGAGGCGGTCGACCTGGATGACGGCGGTGACCACCGCGGCGATCAGGGGGATCGCCACGGCGACGAACGCGATCACGATCAGCCGGACGATGGAGCGCGGGCGGGTGAAGCTCATGCGCCCCCATTGCAACCGCGAAACGCAACTAATGCAAACCCGGCACCGTCGAAGGGGTTCAGACAACGGAGGTAGCCATGGAATGGAGTCACTGGGATGACCAGATCTGGATGGTCGGACGCATCGCGCTCGCGATGCTGCTGGGCGGACTGATCGGCCTGGAGCGGGAGCTGGCCAACCGGCCGGCGGGTTTTCGCACGCACATGCTGGTCGCGGGCATGGCCGCAATGATGGTCGGGCTCACCGACCCCTTGCTCGACCTGGTGCACCTGCGCGGCAACGGTCACGTGCTCAACTCCGATCCGATCCGCGTGATCGAGGCGATCGTGGCGGGCATCGCATTCCTGGGCGCAGGCACGATCTTCCGCCGCGAGGGCAGCCAGGTGGAAGGCCTGACCACCGCCGCCTCGCTCCTCTCGGTAGGCGCCATCGGCGTGGCCGTGGGCGCGCGTCAGTACGTTCTCGCCGTCGCGATCACCGCGCTGATCCTGCTCGTACTGCGGGGAATTCTGTTCGTGGAGAAGCGGGCGCAGCAGTCGCAAGCTGCCAGTGAGCAACGACGGGAAGATGGTCGGACGCGAGGCGCGCAACGGGGGAGCGAAAAGCACTGACCTCCACCAGCGAGCCGCGCGGCCGGGTCCAGATGCGGTCGAGCGCGAACATCGGCAGGAACGAGGGAAAGCTGCGCACACTCGGAGGCCGCCCGAACAGCGCGTGCATCCAGCGCAGCGGCCTGCCCACGGGCAACCACTCGTTGATGTCTCCCAGCAGCGCCAGTGGCTCCTCCACGGGCGTTTCGGCGACGAGCGCCAGGATCTTGCGCATCTGGTGCCGGCGCTCGCCGGGCGTGAGGCCGAGGTGCGTGACGATCACGCGGCACTCGATGCCTTCGATCTCCAGGTCCACGTCGAGCGCGCCGCGCGGCTCGCGCCAGGAGACGGAGAGGTCGTGACGGCGCACGCCGAGCACGCGGTGGCGCGTGAGCAGCGCGTTGCCGTAGTGCCCCCAGCGCTGGATGATGCGCAGGCCCGGCACTCCCGTCATGCCGGTCGCCTGCGCGAGGTATTCGAGCTGGCGCGAAGTCGGCGTATCGCCCGGCGTATTGTCGACTTCCTGCAGACCCACCAGGCCACATTGCAGCTCGCTCACCACCTCGGCCACGCGCGCGGGGTCGCCCCTGCCGTCCGTCCCGATGCAGCGATGCACGTTGTAGGTCGCGACGCGGACCAGCGGACCTCGCATGCGCGCGGATGACTCCATGCGCTCAGCGGCGCGCCGCCGCACCGGGCTCCGAACGCAGCTCGGTGGTGAGCAGCCAGCGTCGCACCAGCAGGCTCGCGATCACGAGCAACGCCACCACGCCGCCCAGCAGCCAGTAATTGACCTGCTCGGGATCGCGCAAGCCCGCCTCGAGCTGATCGCCGAACACGGTCGCGGCCAGCGTGCCCGGCAACATTCCGAGCGCCGTCCCGAGCATGAAATCGCGCAACCGGATGTGGATCGCACCCGCGATCACGCCTTCCACTGCGAACGGCGCCAGCGGCACCAGGCGCAACGCGGTCATCGCGAGAAGCCCGCGTTGTCGCAGCACCTGGATGATGCGGTCGAGCTGCGGGCCCGAGAGTCTGCGCACCACGCTGCGATCCAGCTTCGTGCCTGCGAAATAGGTGAGGTAAGCGGCGAGCGAGATGCCTCCCATCGCATAGGCGAAGCCGAGCCAGGGACCGAAGGCGACGACGGCGAAGAGCGTGAGCAACGGGCGCGGGAACAGGACCAGGCAGGCGGGGATGTACGCGGCCATCAAGGCGAGCGGCGCCCACGGTGCGTCCGCAAAGCGTCGCGCCCATCCGGTGATGCGCTCGGGCGTCACGTAGGCTGCGATCGGGGTGTAGCGCCATAGCGCGGTGAGGGCGGCGATGAGCGCCACGACCGCGGCGAACTTCGCCCAGGTCCTGCCGGTGCGACGCGCTTGGGTGCGTGGCGCGAACTGGTCGACGAGACTTTCGAGCTTCACCGGCTGCTCGGGATCGGCAAGCCCCGCGATCGTCATCACCGCGCCCGAGACTTCCGGCTCGTGGTCCAGGCGCATCAGTGTGCGCGTGTCGGAATGCAACGCGTCGATCGCGGCCCGGATGGATCCGCCACGCTCGATCTCGCGCGCGACCACCGCCGGCTCCACGCCCAGGTGCTCGCCCAGCAGGCGGTCGCGCAAACCGGCGATCGCCTGGCGCACGTCGTCGCGGCCGTCCGCATCGACCGTGAGATCGCATTCGGTATCGAAGCCCATGGAACGGTTGCTGATGTTCGCCGAGCCCACGCGCAGCCAGCGGTCGTCGACGACCATGAGCTTGGAGTGCACGTCGATGCAGGTGCCCTCTTTCAGGCCCTGGATGTGCGGATAGCAGACCTTCAGGCGGCCATGGACGTCGACCTCGCGCAGACGCGCGATCAGCGCCTTGCGCAGGTTCTGCATCGTGAGTTCCTCGAGCCAGCCATGGCTCAGGCGCCGCAGCACGATGATGATCTCGGGCCCGTCGGGCTCGGCGAGTCGCGCCTGCAGTGCCTCGCCGATGCGATGCGCGGTGAAGTACTGGTTCTCGATATAAATCGAGTGGCGCGCGGCGGCGATCAGGTCCAGGTACGACGCTTCGATCTCGCGCACCGGCTCGTGCACATCCGTCTCGGGCTGCGTGCGCGAGATTGCGACCTCGACCCGGCGCAGGTCCGGCTGCAGGTGCGGCGGCCACGGATCGGGCCCCTGCCCGCGCGGGGCCGCAAGTGCTCGACCGGTAGCGCGCCGCCAGCGCTCGCGTGCGAGGTCGCCGAGAGAACGAGCGGCCGCGCCGTCCACCACCAGCATCACATCGTGAAACGGCGGATAGGCCGTTCCTTCGTTGCTGCGGCGATCGTCGTCGGGCCGGTGCGCGCAGGTGTCCCAGCGGCGGCAGGTGAGATCGAGCCCGCCGCAGAACGCGACGCGATCGTCGATCACCACGACCTTCTGGTGATGCGAGCCGGTCATCGGGTGCGTGTTGTCGTAACGCACCCGCACGTGGCGATGCGGCTTCCAGCCCAGGCCGTACACCGATGGAAATTCCCGGTCCGTGCCGAAGACCATCGGATAGTCCCAGATGAGGATGCGGATCTGCAGGCCGCGGCGCCGGCGCGCCAGGTGATTGAGAAAATCGCCCAGCTTGCGCGGCACCGGTGAGTCGTCGTCGTCGGCATGCAGGCACGTGCGGCTGTCGAAGTCCCAAGCCAGGACCAGGATGGACTTGCGTGCGCGCTCCGCGGCCGCGGCGAACGCGCGAAAGTATTCCTCGCCATCGACGAGCACCGCGGCGCGCTGCGCCTGCTCCACTCGCCAGCAGTTCACTCCCTCGCGGAACAGTCCCGCGCTACGGTGGGCGCCGTCGGCCATGCGATCTTGCAGCGTGCGTTGTAAGAACTTCCGCACCCGGGTTCCGCGCGCGAGTTCCTAGCGCTTACCGCGTGCCGCCTCGTACAGAGGCGTCACGCGCGGCAGCGCCGCTTCCAGGTCGCTGATGCGCGAGGAACCCGAC
>DASTQG010000426.1:0-12152 GCA_035761885.1 Steroidobacteraceae bacterium
TCGCCGCCGAGGCGCGCGACCGTGTCGGTGCGTTTCACGGCGCTGTTCAGCCGTTCGGCGACCACCGCGAGCAGGCCATCGCCGGCGTCGTGCCCGAGCGTGTCGTTGACGCGCTTGAAATTGTCGAGGTCGACGTAGAGCACGGCGAGCTGCTCGCCGGTGCGCTGTGCGTGCGCGAGCTCGGTCGCGAGGCGATCCTTCAGCAGCTGGCGGTTCGGCAGCCGGGTGAGGCTGTCGTAGTGGGCCTGGACGTAGAGCCGCTCCTCGCGCTCGAGGTTGCTGAGCGCGACTGCAAGGCGATCGGCGAAATCGCGCGCGAAGCGCCGCTGGGGGTGGTCGGCGGCCGGCGCTTCTGTATAGCCGAGCGCGAGGATTGCCACGTGCCGCCCCGAAGCGCTTACAGGCTGCACCCAGGCGAAACGCGCTCCGCCGGCTGCGAGCGTGGCGAGGTGCGCGGCGACGGCCGCGCCGGTGCCCAGCTCCAACATCGCGCCCTGCTCGCACGCCCGTGAAGTTCCATCCAGCTCGACGCGCCGCACCGCCCGCCGGCGCGATGGACTGGGATCGGAGGAGTAGACGCGCCCGAAAGCGGGATCGTCGCGGTCCACGAGCGTGACCGACGCGCAAGTGCAGCCGGTCACCCCGCGCACCAGCACGAGCAACCGATCGATGATGCTCTCCAGCTCCGGTGTCCCGAGGATCAGCCGATCGATCTCCGAGAGCGCTTCCAGCGCGTCGAACTGCTCACGCAGGCTGTCGGACATGGTGTTGAACGAATCCGCGAGCTGCTCGAACTCGTCGCCGCTCCTGAGCTCGACGCGCGCGTCGAACTCGCGGCTCGCGATGCGGCGCGTCGCGCCGACCAGCTGCTGCAGCGGCACGAGGCTGCGCCGGATCTGCGAGGCGCTGAGCCACAGCACCAGCAGGACGATGGCCAGCAGCATCAGCGGGAACACCGCGCGCAGCTCGGCGGCGCCGGTCGCAAGGTCGAGCGGAGCTGTCGCGGTGACGATCCAGGATTCGGTGGCGAAGTGCGGCTTGAGCAGCAGCTCCCAGGAGTACTCTGCCAGCGTGCCCTCGGTGCCGGCCGCGGCGTTGGCGCGGCGCTCCGGCGACTCGACCTGATAAATAGGTTGTCGATCCGCGCTCGCGATCGCGACGCGCGTCTGGAACGGAAGGTCGGCCGGGTTACCGAGCAGATAGGCCGGGTCGATCGCGACGAACAGCAGCGGCGCATCGTCTGGCGTGAGCCTGGAAACCAGCCAGACCTGCGTACTGCCGCTGACCCGTTGCGCGTCGAGCCACGTGTGTCCGGCACGCACATGCTCGAGCGCCCGGCCGGCAGGCACTGGCAAGACCCGCGGCTCACCGCGCGCCCACTCGGTCGTACCGTCCGCACGCACCAGCGCGGCGGCTGCGACGAATGGCAGCACCTCGTCGCTGCGTGCCAGCGTCGCGAGCGGCGTTGCGTCCGAGCGGCGGAAGACGCGCACCAGGCTCTCGGCTTCTTCGAGGCGCTGGAACATCGCGAGTCCAAAGTTCTTGGCGCGATCCTGGAGCACGTCCTGCTGCTGAGCGCGCAGCACGCTGCGCAGGTGCAGCCAGGAGAGGCCGGAGGTGACCGCGATCGGTACCAGCGCGCAGATCACGAACAGCAGGAAGATGCGCCAGGCGAGCCGGCTGCGCAGGAAGGCGGTGTCGAATCGCACCATGGGCTCAGTAGTCTTCGGCGGGACCGATGTACCGTCCGTCGTTCGCCCGCACGATGTCGTCGCGGCTCACCTGGGCGGTGAGCGGCGCCGCGCTTTCGCCGTCAGGCCCCATGCTGTAGAGGTCGTAGTCGCTGTTGATGGGGACGAGATTGCGATCCTTGCGCATCTTCCCGACGCCCTTCAGGCCGGTGAAATTGAGGTACTGATACGGGGCGCCCCAGGGGTCGCGCCGACCGCCCATGCCGATATCGTCCAGCGAATCGGGCAGTGCACCTTCGTTGACGTCGTAACGGCTGATCGCGAGCTGAATGTCGCTCATGTCGGCGATCACCTGTGCCGTTTGCGAGCGTTTCACGGCCGCCCCATAGGCCGAGTAGGCAATGGCGCTGAGCACGCCGAGCAGCATGATCGCGAGCATCATCTCGAGCAGAGTGAAGCCGCGGACCGCTCGGCGCGCACGCGCTGGGACCGGTGTCAAAAGGCACTGGTTCATGTGGTCTGTCGGGCTGAGGCCTTCCAACGGGCCAAATTCCAGACCGTAGTGTCGGCTTTCCCGCACCTTTCTAAATGCGTTGCAACGCACGCTGAGGGACGAATGGGGGGCCTTTGCGGCAGCGCGCCATGGCAGATCCGTGACCCGAGTCTCATCGCGGCGATTGCCACTCTCTCGCTGTCGTCCGTCTGCCGGCGACCCCGGAGCGGCGCCTGCCCTTGAAAATCACTGTCAGCGCTACATCTCGCGCCGCGTTGACTGGACATGAGGGAGCCAAGCCGTATGGACGAGCCGATCGACGTACTCGTCGTCGAGGACGACCCCTATGACGTCGAGATCATCGGCCGGCAGCTCGCGGCCGATTTCCCCCACGCCCGCGTCAAGTGGATCGACGACGGGGAGCGGGCGCTCAGGTTCCTTCTGGGCTTCGGGGAGCCCGCCCAGCTGCCCAAGCTCGTGCTGCTCGATCTGCATCTTCCGCGCATGGACGGCCTGGAGGTGCTCGAACGTCTGCGCGCCGATCGGCTGACGAAATACCTTCCGGTGGTGGTGCTGACCGGCACCTTGCCGGACGCGGCCCGTACTCGGCGCGCTTACGCGCTCGGCGCCAACAGCTACGTGGCGAAGCCGAGCAGCCAGGACGAGTACATCAAGTCTGTGCGCTCAGTGGTGGCCTACTGGCTGCAGCAGAACGTGCCGCCGGGGGAGTGACCTTCTGTCGCGGATGAGCGGTGGAGGCTGGCCCTGGGGCCCCACCCTGGTTTACGGTACGCGCGGTCTCACGGCCGCGAGTGCCTCGAGTGAACCCAGCCGACAAACGACTGAGCGAGCTGATCGACAAGTGGCTCACCAGCCTGGAGCTGCACCTGAAGTACTCGGGACTCGACGAGTCCAGCTACTGGAAGGTGCAACCCTGGGTGAAGCACGACCGGCCCTCGCGCTGGATCATCGAGCTCGCCCGGCAGAAGGCGCTGCAGCTCAAGGAGCAGGTGGACGGTCGCATCGCGATGGGCGATGCCAAGTTCACCGACGCGCTGGAGCTGATGGGATTCCTCACCAACCTGGTGGGCTCGCAGCACATCGCCCGTTTCATCCCGCTCGCCGAGCCGCAGAACGAAGTCGACCTGAAGAGGGCGGCGGCGACTGGCGCTGCGGCCGCGAGTTCCGCCTCGATCGCGATCGGTGACTCCACGCGCCTCGCCGCGCTGCCGACCCAACCGCGTCCCGCGCTCAACGAATCGGCGACGCGCGAGATGCCACGGGCCGCCGTGGCACCGCGGCCGGCTGCCGCTCAGCCTGCCGCGGCGACCAGGCCTGCCGCACGAACAGATGCACGTCGGGCCGGTAAGCGGGGTGGCAAGGGCGCACAATCGCAGCGCACGGAAGCGAAACCCGCGGACCCGGAGCGCGAGAACAAGGTGGTCGCCGACGCGCTGCGTCTGCTCGGTTGGGGCCGACAATGGCACGAGTTGCCCGAGCTCATCAGCCGCATGGCCGATCGGCCGGCGCTCAGCGAAGTGCGCCGCATTCTGCGCGACCACAAGGACAGCATCGACAGCCAGCGTTCGGCGGACGGTTAGCCGGGACCCTGGGCCTGCGCTGCCTTGGGCTGCGCGAACACGATCACGTGTCCCGCGGCGTCGCGCACGATCACCTCGGTCATTCCGTAGAACGTCTCGCGTTTCGGCACGACCTCGGGCTGTCCCGCGAGCTTCGGCTCGAGCGCGGGGAGATCGTCCACTTCGATGAACAGGAACTGCCGGCTGTGGCGCACTTCGTCGGCCAGCGGCGCGATGTCGTGAGCGACGCTCGCGTAGCTCTGGTACATGAGCTCCACGCCGTCCCTCACGAGCATCGCAAAGCCGAGCCGGTCGCCTTCCGGCACTTCGGCGACGCGCTTGAATCCCAGGCGCCCTTCCCACAACTCCAGGCACGGCTCGATGCGTTCGACGAACAGCACGGGCGTGATCTTCCTGACGCTCATCTCGACCTCCAGGTAAAAGGGGACTGTCCCCTTTTTTACCGGAGCGTCACGGCGGATTCTTGTAGGAATCCGACACGCGCCTGCTCTGCGCTCCAGGCGCGCGGCGAAACGCCCGTGAAGCGCGTGAACTCGCGCGTCATGTGTGGCTGATCGTAGTAGCCCGCCTCGGCTGCTGCCCCCGCCCAGTCCTGCCCGCTCTCGCGGATCTCGAGCAGCCGGCGAAAGCGCAGCACGCGTCGATACACTGCGGGCGTGAGACCTGTCGCCACGGCGAAGCGCCGTTCCATCTGCCGCTCACTCAAGCCGAGCGTGCGCGCCACCGCACGGACGCGTGCTTCGTCCGGTTCACCCGCGGCCAGCAATTGCGTCGCGCGAACGGCCAGGCGATCGAGTGGATAGCCGCGAGGCATCGCCAGGAGGTGGCGATCGAACGCTTGCGCCCGCGGTCGGAAATCCCCCAGCCCTGCGAGCTCATCCGTGAGCGGCGATGCCAGCGATCCCAGCCAGAGGTCCGCGCTCGTGGCCATGTCGGTGAACTCGGCCAGCGATTGCGCGCATACCAGCGGTGCTCCACCCGGCCGGAAGCGAATGCCGATGAGATCGACCCTGCCGCTGAAGGCGACACGCCTGGCACGAGTCATCGTGCCCACGATACGTCCCGCGATGGCATCGGAAGCGGCTCGCCATGCGGCGAGGTCGAATAGAATGTCCGCGCAGGCATCGGGGAGCACGCGGTGGCGCTGCGTCTCGGCCCCGAGTTGCCCGTCGATCTGCCAATAGCAGGCAATCGCGTGTCGCAGGGGCGCCGCCGGGGCGAGCTCGCGATAGCGCAGTGCCGGCATTTCCCGCATCACGATGGGTCCGTGCTCACTGTGCGGATAATAACGCTCTGGCAGCCTCACCGGCCCTTCAGTAGGCTTGCTGCGAAACTTCCGACAGGGGAGCGTGCATGAAGAAATTCCAATCGGGGATGGCGGCCGTTGCGGCTGCCGGGGCGCTCGCGGTCGCGATCGGCGCCGTGGTCACTTCCAACGAGGCGCTGGCGCAGAGCGGGCCGACCGCCGAGCAGGCGATCAAGTATCGGCAGGGCGTGTACAAGGCGATCCTGTGGAACTTCGGCCCCATGGCGGCCGTCGTGCAAGGCAAGGCTCCCTACGACGCACAGGAATTCACCCGCCGCGCCGAGCGGGTCGCGCAACTCGCACCGATGCTGATCGAGGGTTACCCGCCGGGATCGGACACGGGCGCGACGACGCGCGCGAAACCCGCGATCTGGCAGAACATGGCGGAGTTTCGTGAGCTGATGAGCACGATGGAAGGCAAGGCGAGCGATCTCGCCGCCGCCGCGCGCACCGGCGACGAGGCTAAGGCCAAGGCGGCGTTCGGCCAGCTCGGCAGTGCCTGCAAGGCCTGCCACGACAAGTATCGCGGCGACTAGAAGAGCAACAACGAAGGCTCGGGCGCGGTCGCGACGATCGCGTACAGCAGCGCCGCGCCCGTGCCGGCGATGACCAGCGCGAGCCAGACGCGCGAGCCGGCGATTTCATCGCCCGGCTGCAGCAACTCGCCGGGCTTGCGGCCGCTGAACATCGGCCCGACGAGGTTCTGGCGCTTCACGATCCAGTAGAGCAGCACCGCGCCGACGTGCAGACCGATCGCGACCCACAGCACGTTCGTGAGCTCGCGATGCCAGTCCGACAACGCATCGCTCGTCTCATCGCTCACGTAGCCGTACAGGGGCCCGGCGCTCATGATCTCGTCGTTCGCGAACAGCCCTGTCGCACCCTGCGCCCCGAGCAGCACCAGGAACAGCACGACCATCAACGCGCCGAGCGGGTTGTGCCCCGCGTGGCGTTGCATCGCCGTGAGGCCGAACAGCGAACCGGAGTACTTCAGCGTCGCGGCGGGCCCGCGCAGGAAGCTGGCGAAGCGCGCGTGCCGCGGGCCGACGAAGCCCCACACGACCCTGAAGAAAATGAGTACCAGCGTGGTGTAGCCGCACCAGACGTGCCAGGCGAATGCCTGCGGACCGAGCTTGTGCGTGAGCCAGGAGCCCGCGACGGCGAGCACCAGCAACCAGTGGCAGATGCGCACCGGCAGGTCCCACACCAGCCGCAAATCGCGGGAATCGGGCATCGCTGGGCACTTCGGGTGACTGTGTGCGCGCGATTATGCCTGCGCGGGACGCTTGAATTCGGCGCTGCGCGACGACAAAATCGCGAGCCGACGCAAGGGCGGCGCCCGCGCGGGCGTCGTTCAAAACAGGTCGCGCTCCACGGAACCGTGGCGACGCGGCGAAGTCTCAAGGCAGCTTCGGCGGGTACGGGGGCCCTCGAGGGCCCGGCCCCGGCCGCATTCCACACAAGGCTCATATGATCGAGATCACGCATCTCACCAAGCGCTATGGCGCACTCACGGCGGTCGACGACGTGAGTTTCACGGTCGCGCCCGGCGAAGTGCTGGGATTCCTCGGCCCGAACGGCGCCGGCAAGTCCACCACCATGAAGATGATCGCGGGCTTTCTCACGCCCACTGCCGGCAGCGCGCGCGTGTGCGGGCACGACGTGGAGAGCGACGCCCTCGCCGCCCGTCGCTGCATCGGGTATTTGCCCGAAGGCGCGCCGAGCTACGGCGAGATGACGGTGCGGGGATTCCTCGAGTTCATCGCTGACGTGCGCGAGCTGCGCGGCGAACGGCGGCGTGCGCGCCTCGACGACGTGATCGGCCGGCTGCAGCTGCGCTCGGTGCTGACGCAGACCATCGAGACCCTGTCCAAGGGCTTTCGCCGGCGCGTCGGCCTGGCGCAGGCGATCCTGCACGATCCGCAGGTGCTGATCCTCGACGAGCCCACCGACGGCCTGGACCCGAACCAGAAGCACGAGGTGCGCGCACTGATCGAGGCGATGTCGGCGGACAAGATCATCGTGATCTCCACGCACATCCTCGAAGAGGTGGACGCGGTGTGCAATCGCGCCATCATCATCGCTAACGGGCGCATCGTCGCCGACGAGAAGCCGCAATCGCTGGAAGCGCGCTCGCGCTACCACAACGCGGTGACGCTCGGATTCGCCGATGCGGCGGAGATGGGACGTGCGCGCGCCGCGCTCGAAGCCATGCCGCAGGTGGCTGCGGTCGAGGTGCGCGAGCGCGACGGGCGTCTCACGGCGTTGCCGCGCGATGGCGAGCTGGTGCTGCCCGCGATCACGGAGCTCGCGCGCTCGCATCGCTGGAATGTGAACGAGCTGCACCTGGAGTCGGGCCGGCTCGACGAAGTGTTCCGGGCCATTACGAATCCCCCGGCGAATCCCCCGGCCAATCCCCCGGCGACGGGAGGCTGACGTGCGCAACATCGCCATCCTGTTCCGCCGCGAGCTGGCGAGCTACTTCGCAACTCCGCTCGCCTACGTCTTCATCGTCATCTTCCTGCTGCTCGCGGGCGCCTTCACGTTCTATCTCGGCGGCTTCTACGACCGTGGCCAGGCGGATCTCGATCCCTTCTTCAATTTCCACCCCTGGCTGTACCTGTTCCTGATCCCGGCGATCTCGATGCGCCTGTGGGCGGAGGAACGCAAGAGCGGTTCCATCGAGCTGCTCATGACGCTGCCCATCACGCTGTCGCAGGCGGTCTGGGGCAAGTTCCTCGCGGCGTGGGCGTTCGCGGGCATCGCGCTCGCGCTCACCTTCCCGCTGTGGATCACCGTCAACTACCTCGGCTCGCCCGACAACGGCGCGATCCTCGCCGCGTACATCGGCAGTTTCCTGATGGCCGGCGGTTTCCTCGCGATCGGCGCCTGCATGTCCGCCCTCACGCGCAACCAGGTCATCGCCTTCATCCTCGCGGTGGTGGTGTGCTTCCTGTTCACGCTGAGCGGCTTTCCGCTGGTGCTGGATTTCTTCCGCGGCATCGCCGCCCCCGGGGCGCTGGTCGATGCGATCGCGAGCCTGAGTTTCCTGTCCCACTTCCAGTCGATCGCCAAGGGCGTGATCGACCTGCGCGACCTCGTCTACTTCGCGCTGGTCATCGGCTCCTGGCTGGCGGCCACCGCCCTCGTGCTGGACCTGAAGAAAGCGGATTAGCCCATGACCGAAGCACGCAAGACACACCACAAGGCCTACGGAGCGTCCGCGCTCTTCCTGCTGGCCCTGCTCTTCGTGGGCCTGGTGATGCTCAGCAACTTCGCGTTGCGCGGCCTGCGCGCCGATCTCACCGAGAACGGCCTGTACACGCTGGCGCCGGGCACGCGCGAAGTCCTCGCGGGCATCGAGGAGCCGATCAATCTCTACTTCTTCTTCTCGCGCGAAGCCGGCGAGCAGGCCCCGTACCTGAAGATCTACGCGGCGCGCGTGCGCGAGCTGCTGGAGGAGCTGCAGGCGCGCGCCGGCGGCAAGATCCGCCTGCGCGTGATCGACCCGCAGCCCTTCTCCGAGGAAGAGGACCGCGCCGCCGAATTCGGTCTCATGCAGGTGCCGCTGTCCGCTTCCGGCGAGCCCATCTACTTCGGCCTGGCGGGCACGAACTCCACCGACGGCCGCGAAGTGATCGAGCTGTTCAATCCGAACAAGGAAGAATTCCTCGAATACGACGTGGTGCGCCTGATCAACCAGCTCGCGCATCCGAAGAAGCCCGTCGTGGGCCTGGTGACCTCGCTCCCCATGCAGATGGAATTCAATCCCATGACCAGCCAGCCGGGCGAGGCCTGGGCGATCGTGTCGCAGCTCGAAGGCGTGGTCACGGTGCGCTCGCTGCCGGCGGACTTCACCGCCGTGGACTCCGACGTCGACCTGCTCATGATCGTGCATCCGAAGGAACTGTCGGCGGGCACGCAGTACGCGATCGACCAGTTCGTGATGCGCGGCGGGCGCGCGCTCGTGTTCGTCGATCCGCAGGCGGAGAGCGACACGTCCGGACAGGACCCGAACAATCCGTTCGGCGCGATGGCGGCGAACCGCTCCTCCTCGCTCGAGCCGCTGCTGTCGGCCTGGGGTATCGAGTTCGCGCCGGGGCAGATCGTCGCCGACGGGCAGCACGCACTCGAAGTCGGCATGCGCGCGGGTGCGCCGACCGTCCGTCACCTGGGGATCCTGGGCTTCGACGCCGCGAACCTCGCGACCAAGGACGTCGTCACCGCGGGGCTCGAGCGCATCAATGTCGCCACGGCCGGATACCTCAAGCCGCGCAAGCTCGACGGCGTGGCGTTCGAGCCGCTGCTGCAATCGAGCGCGGACGGCGCCGGCCTGATCCCGGTCGAGCGCTTTCGCATGCTCACCGATCCTTCCACGCTGTGGAACGGCTTCAAGCCGGCCGGCGGGCCGTACACGCTCGCCGCGCGCGTGACGGGAAAGCTCAACAGCGCATTCCCCAACGGGCGTCCCGAGGGCGGCGAGAAGCCGCAGGGCGGCTTGCCCCAGCCCGCCGCGCTCAAGCAGAGCGAAAAGCCGGTCAACGTCATCGTCGTCGCCGACACCGACCTGCTCACGGACATGATGTGGGTGCGCAGCCAGAACTTTTTCGGCCAGCGCTTTGCGCAGGCGTTCGCGAGCAACGGCGACCTGGTCTCCAACGCCGTCGACAACCTCGTGGGCTCCAGCTCCCTCATCAGCATCCGCAGCCGCGCGAGCTTCGTGCGGCCGTTCGACACCGTCGATGAGCTGCGCCGCTCGGCGGACGACCGCTTCCGCATCAAGGAACAGGAGCTGGAGAGCCAGCTGAGCACCACGGAACAGAAGCTCACCGAGCTGCAGTCGCGTCGCAACGACCAGTCCTCGCTGATCCTCACGCCCGAGCAGGAAGCGGAGCTGCAGCGCTTCCAGGACGAGAAGGTGCGCATCCGCAAGGAACTGCGTGAAGTGCGGCACGGCCTGGACCAGGACATCGAGCGGCTCGGCCGCACGCTCAAGATCGTCAACATCGGGCTGGTGCCGCTGGCCGTCGTGCTGTTCGCGATCGGCGCGTACCTGTGGCGCCGTCGCCGCGCCGCCGTCGCTGCGGGCCGGGAGCGCGCGTCATGACCCGCCAGCGCCTGCTGCTCCTGTTCGTCGCGGTGCTGGTGGTGGTCGCGGGCGCGTTCTGGCTCGCCGCGCAACGCAACCCGGCGCGCGACAGCGCCGCGCTCGGCAAGGTACTGCCGACGCTCGCTGCCGAGGTCAATTCCGTGAGCCAGGTGCGCATCGTCACCGCCGGCGACAAGAACGCGGTGACGCTGGAGCGCGCCGAGAAGGCATGGAAGGTTGCCGAGCGCGGCGGATATCCGGCAGACGCCACGAAACTGCGCGAACTCCTGGTGGACCTGCGCGAGCTGGAGATCATGGAGGAGAAGACCGAAAACCCTGAGAACTACGCCAGGCTCGGCGTCGAGGACGTCTCGGCCGCGACGGCGAGCGGCGTGCGGGTCGACCTGCAGGGCCTGAAGGCGCCGGCGAGCGTCATCGTCGGCAAGAGCTCCTCCGGCGACGCATCGTACGTGCGCATCGCGGGACAGGCTCGGAGCCTGCTCGCTAAGCCGCAACTCTCCGTCGAGCGCCAGCCGGCGAGCTGGCTCGATCGCTCGATCGCCGACATCCCCGTCGAGCGCGTGCAGCGGGTTCGGGTGAGCTCTCCCGGCGCGAAACCGTATGAGATCACGCGCGCGAGCCGCACGCAGACGGACTTCGACGTGCCGGCGGTACCGAAAGGCAAAGCCCTGGCGAGCCCCTCGGTGCCCCAACCGATCGCCGCCGCGCTGGACGGCCTCACGCTCGATGACGTGCAGGGCGCCGCGGCGACCGATGCCTGGAGCGGCGAGCTGCACCAGTCGGAATACTGGTTGTTCGACGGCACGACCGTGAAAGTCACTGGCCGCAAGGACGACGAGAGGCATCTCATCCGCGTGGAGGTCGGCTTCGATCCGGCGCAGCACGCGCGTTTCACGGCGAAGCCGGAAAAGGACAAGCCGGCGCCGCAGACCGAGGAGCAGGCCCGAGCCGAGGCCCAGGCGCTGGGCACGAAAGTGTCCGGCTGGACCTACGAGATTCCCGCGTACAAGTTCGAAACGTTGTTCCGTCCGCTCGCCGATCTGCTGAGCAGTTCGTGATTCCGATGTCGTCCGCGGATACAGCCCCGCGGCCGGTAGCGGCACCTCTCGGCGGTCCGGCCGGCTTCTGGCGGCGCCTCGCGTCGATGTTCTACGACGGACTGCTGCTGATCGCGCTGTACATGTTCACTGCCGCCCTGCTCCTGCCCTTCACGCACGGTGAAGCAATCACGCCGCAGGACAGCGCGGGTCTGACCTACCTGCTGCGTGCGCTGCTGGTTGCCGCGACGTTTCTCTATTTCGGGCTCAGCTGGACCCGCGGAGGCCAGACGATCGGCATGCGCGCCTGGCAGATCCGGGCGGTGCGTGCCGACGGCGCGCGCCTGAGCTGGCGCGATGTCGCCACGCGCCTGGGCGCAGCGCTCCTGTCGTGGCTTCCGGCTGGCATGGGCTTTCTGTGGATTCTGGTCGACAGCGGCAAGCTGGCGTGGCACGACCGCCTGAGCGGCACGCGCATCGTGCGGGCGGGCTGAGCGGCGCGGGGAGCCTAGCGGGCGCGCAGCAACAGCCCCGACGTCAATGCCACCAGCAGCGCCGTCGGTACCCACGCGAGCAGCCTCGGATCGAGATCGAACACGATCGCCCCGCTTTCCAGCGTTCGCTGCAGCAGGAAGAAGGCTACCCCGATCAGGATGCCGATGACCATGCGCGCACCCGCGCCCGAGGAGCGCAACGGCCCCAGCGCGAAGGGAACCGCGAGCACCACGACCACCACGATCGCGAGCGTGCGGGCGATGCGCGACCAGTAGGCGAACTCGTACGTGCCCGTTTCGAGCTGGTTGCTCTTCTGATGCGCGATGAGGTCGAGCAGCGCGCGCGAGGTGAGCTGCCGCGGCTCGCTCACGGCAAGGCCGATGAACCCGGGATCGATGGCGGTCTCCAGGCGCATCTGC
>DASTQG010000427.1:0-3172 GCA_035761885.1 Steroidobacteraceae bacterium
CTGGGCGGATCGGGGTAGTACTCGGTGATGTTGTAGTTGAACGGATCGTTGGCGATCGGCACCACCTTCACCACCTCGCCGTCGAGGTAGGGGTTCTTCCACTCCTCGAGGATCTCGCGAGTCGCGAAATCCTTGTAGAGCACCACTTCGCGCAGGAGCTTGCGGTAGCCGCCCTCGATCTCCATGAAGCGACAGCACGAGATGCCGTCCATGTAGAAGAGCGGCTGGATCTTCTGGTTGGGGATCACCGCCATCACCGGGCCGCCGATCCAGGAGTAGCGCGTCTTGCCGATGTCCAGGTCGCCCTGCAGCCGCGCGTAAGCGTCGCGGTTCCACTTCGGGTTCTTGAAGTCCATCTGCGACTCGAAGGCGACCACTTTGGCCTGGGCGTCAGAAGCAAGGCCCAGTGTCGTGGCGGCCAGCGCGGATCCGGCCAGGCCGAGGAATTCGCGGCGCGTCGCCGGTGAATCGTGTTGCATGTGCTCTCGCTCCCGTATGCGCGGTTGAGTGACGCGGGCACTGATGCCACAACCGGGCGGGGCGGCGAAACAGGCCCCGCACCCCTGTCCATCAGTCGAACAGGGCCATCAGTCGAACAGGCCGCCGCGGCGCGCGCGGCGGGCCCGCTGCCATAGTTTGCCCGAATGTCATCCGCGCACCGCCACGATGGCGCGCCACAGTGCCGCGACGTCATCGAGGGATGGTCATGCAGTACAGGGTCTTCAGTCCGCTGGCGGCGAAGCTGTTGACGATCGCGGGACTTGCGATCGTCCTGATCTTTCCGGTCGCGCAGGTTCGGTCGCTGGTCGACGAGCGCAACAGCCTGCGCGACACCGCCGTGTCGAGCATCGCGGCAGACTGGGGCGGGCGGCAGGTCGTGGCGCCGCCGATCCTCGCGATCCCATGGGAAATCGTGACGCGCGACGGCGAGTACGTGTCGCGCCGCGCAGGTGTCGTACACGCGCTGGCGGCACGCACCAGCGTCGAAGCCAGCCTCGTGCCCGAGGTGCGGCACCTTGGCATCTACTCCGTGCCTGTCTACGTCGCGTCGGTGCAGATCGCGGGTGAGCTGGATGCGGCCTCGCTCGCGGAGCTGCGCGAGGAGATGGCGGGACGCACGGTGCACTGGGCTCGCGCGCGCCTGATTCTGCCGGTGGCGGCGGTGCGCGGCATCCGCGAAGTAAAGGCGGCGCAGTGGGGCACGGGCCCGGTGCGCCTGGAACCTGCGAGCTATCAGGATCTGCCCGGCGTGGGCGGCGTGGTGGATGCATCGCCGCTCGCGACCGGCGGGCGCGTGCCGTTTCGCTTCGACCTGCGCCTCGCAGGGAGCGAGGCGCTGCAGGTACTGCCGCTCGCGCGCACTACCACCACGCGCATGACCTCCAGCTGGCCGCATCCGAACTTCTCCGTGGGCGAGTTCCTGCCGGCGAGCTACTCGCTGAGGCCGAGCGGCTTCGACGCGCACTGGCAGGTGCTGGAGCTCAACCGCAACTTTCCGCAGAGCTGGGCCGGGGATGCGACCTCCGCGGGAACCCTGCTGGCCGCGGGTTACGGCGTCGAGCTGCACCAGCCGGTGGACACCTACCAGCGCAACGAGCGCGCCATCAAGTACGCGGTGCTGTTCATCGCGATCACGCTCATGAGCATCTTTCTCTGGGAGCACCTCACCGGCCTGCGCCTGCACGCAGTGCAGTACTTCATGGTCGGCCTGGCCCTCAGTGTCTTTTACCTCCTGCTGCTTGCCTTCAGCGAGCATCTCGCTTTCGGCCTCGCGTACCTGATCGCCGCCGCGGCGCTGACGGCACTGTTAGGTATCTATCTCGCAGGTGCGTTGCGCAGCCGGCGCGCCGGTACGCTCGCAGCGGGAACGATCGCATCGGTCTATGGCCTGCTGTACCTGCTGGTCCTCTCGGAGCAGTACGCGCTGCTCCTCGGCGCGCTGCTCGTGTTCGGCGTGCTGGCGGCGATCATGCTGGTGACGCGCCGTCTCGACTGGCACGCGCTCGGCTCGAAGCAAGACGCCTGAGCTGGGGTTGACAGTAGTTAAGCAATTCGTTAACTATTGCGGCCATCCGAAATGAATGGGGCCGCCCGCGCGGCCCGGGGGCGCAGGCGATGAAAACCCCACCGGAAGGCTGGCCGCGACTGTCCACGTGCGTGTTCTACGACGATCCGCGCCGGGCCATCGACTGGCTCGGACGCGCCTTCGGCTTCGAGGCGCGACTGGTCGTGGAGGGCGACGGCGGTCGCATCGAGCACAGCGAGCTGACCTATGGGGAGGGCCTGGTGATGGTCGGCGAGGCGGCGCGGACCGAAACGCCGTACCAGCAGAGCCCGGCGCGGCTCGCAGGCGCCAACACGCAAGTGGCCTGCTTGCACGTCGAGGATGTGGATGCGCACTGCGCGCGCTCGCGCGCGGCGGGTGCGCGCATCGTGCGCGAGCCGACCACGAGCGACTACGGCGAGGACTACTGGAGCGATCGCACGTACGAGGCGGTGGATCCCGAAGGGCACCACTGGTACTTCATTCAGCGCATGCGGACGGGACGCGGATGACCCAGCGAGCCGTCGATGCGACGCTCGCGGCGCTCGCGGATCCCGCGCGGCGGGCCGTCATCGATTTGTTGCGGCGACGGCCGCGGCGCGCCGGTGAGCTCGCCGACGAGCTCGCGCTCAGCGCGCCGCGCATGAGCCAGCACCTGCGCGTGCTGCGTGACGGCGGCCTCATCGAGGAGATCGCGGTCGAGGACGATGCGCGGGCGCGCAGCTACCGCCTGCGTCGCGAGCCTTTCAACGCGCTGCGCGGGTGGCTCGAGGACGTCGAGCAGTTCTGGTCGGCGCAGCTCGATTCGTTCAAGGAGCACGCGGAACGCAAGTACCGCGGGCGCTCGTGACGTGAGCATCGCGGGTGATGCGGCGACGGTCACCGTCACCGTGGCGGTGCCTCCGGCGGATGCGTTTCGAACGTTCGTGGAAGACATCGACCTGTGGTGGGGGCAGGGGCCGAGATACCGCCTGGGCGATCGCGACAGCGGTGCGTTGCGCTTCGAGCCGCGCCTGGGTGGCAGGCTGTTCGAGACCTTTCACAGTGGTTCGGGCGCTCAGCTGGTGGAGTTCGGTCGCATCACAGCCTGGGAACCGCCCCTGCGCCTGTCGTTCGAATGGCGCAACG
>DASTQG010000428.1:0-3393 GCA_035761885.1 Steroidobacteraceae bacterium
GACCGAGCCCTGCTGCAAGCCGAGGTTGAACCACCGCTGACGCTGTTGCGCGGTGCCGTGCGTGAAGGATTCGGGAACCACCGTGCCGCGCGTGCGTTGCTGGATCTTGTCGTCGCCCACGGCGGCAGCCGCGCCCAACGCCTCCTCCACGTCGCCCTGTTCCAGGATCTGGCGCGAGCGCTCCGCGTGGTGCGCCCAGATACCAGCGTAGCAATCCGCCTGCAGTTCCTGGCGCACTGAAAGTGAGTTCGCCTCCTCTTCGGAGACTTGTGCGCGCCGCGCGTGCACGCGCTCGGAGGTGCCGGCGAGCGTCTGCACGTGATGCCCGACCTCGTGCGCGATGACATAGGCTTGCGCGAAGTCTCCGGGTGCCTGGAACCGGTCGCGCAGCTCGCTGTAGAAACCGAGATCGATGTAGACGCGCTGATCCATGGGGCAGTAGAAGGGACCCGCGGACGCGCCGGCGATGCCGCATGCCGAGCGCACCTGGTCACGGAACAGCACCAGCTTCGGTTGCACGTACTGCGCGCCGCTCTGCGCGAAGATCTGGCCCCAGGTGTCTTCGGTGTCGGCGAGCACGACTGAAACGAACTGCGCCAGCTCGTCGTCGGGCGCGCCGGTCTGTTGCACGCCGCCGGGAGGCGCGGGCTCCATCGGAGCGCTATCGCCGCCGAGCATGCTCATGATCAGCGCCGGGTCGACACCGAGAAAGTAAGCCGCCACGAGCGCGACGATGGCGCCGCCGCCGAGCTTCATGCCACCGCCGATGCCAGTGCGCCGCCCGCGGTAGTCCTCGACATTGCTGCTCTGCCTGCTGCCGCGCCACCGCATGGGGTGCTCCTTGGTCCTTGGGTTCTGTGAGGAGTGGACCTGCCGGAGCGTAACAGGGTTCACCGACAGGCGGCCGTCGAGCCGCGGCGGCGTTGTGGGGGCCGCGGAGGCCATCGACACTGCTTTGCAAGGCGCGCCGCGCCTACAGGGGAGCCTCATGCGTTTCGTAATCACTGCACTGTGCGCGCTGCTGCTTGCAACTTCTTCCATGGGCCCCGCGACGCTGGCGGCCGACGATCTGCAGAGCGGGGCTTCGCCGTCCGCATCGCCGACGGTGCTGATCACCGGCGCGAGCCGCGGCCTGGGATTCGAGTTCGCACGGCAGTACGCCGAGCTCGGCTGGAACGTGGTCGCCACCGTGCGCGATCCGGCCAGGGCGGCCGAGCTCGACGAGCTCAAGAAGAAGCACCCGAGCGTCTACATCGAGAAGATGGACGTCACCGATCACGCGAGCGTCGATGCGCTCGCCAGGAAGCTCGAGGGCCGGCCGATCGACGTGCTGCTCAACAACGCGGGAGTGTTCGGCAACCCCGGCGACTTCCGCCTCGGCAGCATCAAGTTCGAGGAGTTCGACGCGTTCTTTCGTACCAACGCGCTTGGGCCGCTGAAAGTGTCCGAGGCGTTCCTGCCGCACGTGAAGGCGAGTGCGCACAAGAAGATCGTCGCCGTGAGCTCGCTCGCCGGCTCGTTCGCGGCGCGCGGCGGCGGCATGCCGGGGCACTATTTCTACAAGGGCAGCAAGGCGGCGCTGAACATGTTCATCGTCACGCTCGCCGGGGACACGAAGAAGGACGGCATCATCGTGACGGCGCTTTCGCCGGGCATGGTCGACACGCGCGGCGGCGCCATGAAGGGCATGCCGGGCCTGACTGAAATCGACGCGAGCATCTCCGGAATGATCAAAGTCATCGATGGACTGACGCCGGAGCAGTCCGGAACCTGGATCCGCTACACGGGCGAGCCCGCCGCCTGGTAATCAGGCCGCGCGTGCCGTCGGCGCTGGCGTAGTGGCGCCGGCGTGCACCGTGCCGTTGCGCACGTGGATCCTGCGGTCGCAGCGATGCGCCAGCTCGCGATCGTGCGTGCTCACCAGGAACGTCGTGCCGGTTTCGCGCTGGATCTCCATCAACAGCTGGAACGCCTGATCCGCGCTGTCGCGGTCCAGGTTGCCCGTGGGCTCGTCGGCAAGCACCAGCTCCGGCTCGTTCATCAGCGCGCGCGCGATCGCTACGCGCTGCTTCTGGCCTCCTGAGAGCCGCGTTGCGCGGTAGTGCATCCGGTCGCTGAGCCCGACGCGCTCCAGGAGGTACGCGGCGCGCTCGCGCGCTGCGCGTGTTTCGCGGCCGACGCGCGCCGCATTCGGGAAGTAAACGTTCTCCAGTGCGCTGAAGTCGGGCAGCAGGTGATGGAACTGGAAAATGAAGCCCAGATGGCGGTTGCGAAAGGCGGACAGCTCGCGCTCGTCGAGCTGCGTGAGCTCGCGATCGAGCATGCGCAGGCTCCCCGATGTCGGCTTGAGCAGCGTACCCAGGATCGTGAGCAGCGTGCTCTTGCCGCTGCCGCTGGGTCCGAGCAGCGCCACGGTCTCCGCGCGCTGCAGCTGGAAGGTGACGCCCTTGAGCACCGGCGTGTGGATGTCGTGGTCGACGAAGGTCTTGTGCACGTTGCGCACGTCGAGAAGCGTGTTCATTGGGTAATGGCCTCCACAGGATCGATGCGCGAAGCGGCGCGGGCCGGCCAGATCGAAGCCAGGATGCTGCCGAAGGTCGCCAGCGCGAGCGCGAGCAGGTACTGACCCTGCGCGGGATCCACAGGCAGCAATGGTCCACCCGAGGGCCGCTCGACGCCGGTGATCAACGTTGCGAAGCCGAAGCCCCCGACGCACCCGAGCACAGCGCCGGCGAGGCCGATCGCCAGGCCCTGCAGCAGGAAGATCCAGAGCACGAACCTCTGGCTGATGCCGAAGCTGCGCATGATCCCGATCTCCGGCCGGCGCCGATAGGTAGTGAGCAGCAGGGCGCTCGCGACGCCGATCACGATGGTGAGCAGCGTGAACGCCTTGATGATGTCGCCCGATCTGCGCTGCCCTTCGAGCGCTTCCTTGAGCCGCTGATTCTTGTCCGTCCAGCTCGTCACCTTGAGCCCGGTCGCGTCGGCCAGCCGGCGCGCCATGGCGGGCGCTGCGTCGAGGTTCTCGAGCTTCAGCTCGATCTCGGTCACGCCGTCCGGCAGGTCGAAGAGGGTGCGCGCGGTCGCGAGGTTGATGTAGGCCACGCGCCCGTCGAGGCTGTCCACACCAGTGGCGTAGATGCCCCGCACGGTGAGCGAACGTTCGCGCTGCTGGTCGCTCTCGACGAACAGCGGTTGGCCGACCTTCGCATCCAGGTCATTGGCGAGGCGCCGGCCCACGAGCACGTCGTTCAGTCCCAGGCGGGCATCGCCCTCGACCACGTTCTCTTCGATCTTCGAGATCGCGGACAGTCGCGACGGCTCGACACCTTTCAATGTCATGGGCAGGACCAGCGAGCCGCGCGAGGCGAGCGCATTGCCGACGATGTTCAG
>DASTQG010000429.1:0-3069 GCA_035761885.1 Steroidobacteraceae bacterium
TCGGGGCCACCGCCCTCGCGCTGCTCGCGCAGGTGGCCGAACCCTGGAACCTCAGCGATCCGCAGACCGAGACGCTGCTCGAGTGGGCCGCGCGGCTGCACGAGATCGGCCTGGACGTTTCACACTCGCAGTACCAGAAGCACGGCGCGTACCTGCTCGAACACGCGGACATGCCCGGATTCACGCGCGAGGAGCAGCGCGTCCTGTCTTACGTCGTCTGCCGCCACCGTCGCAAGCTCCCGGTTACCGACGCGCAGCAACTCATACCGCCGTGGGATGTGCAGGCCGAACCGCTGGTTCTCGTACTGCGCCTCGCCGTCCTCCTGCACCGCGGACGCAGCTCGGTGCAGCTGCCCGTCATCAAGCTCGCCGCGCGCGGTCGTTCGCTCACCATGAATTTCCCGCGCGGATGGCTGAAAGATCACGCGCTCACGGTCGCGGATCTGCGCCAGGAAGTGGAGTACTGGAAAGCTGCCAACCTGCGCCTGCGGGTGTTCGACACCTACAGCGCCTGATGCTGTCGCGCGTGAGCGTGACGGGCTGCTAACCGATCTGGCCGGGCGCCGCGTATGCGGCGAGAAGCTCGCTCTGCGCCGACACCGGCGCCTCACCATCGGCACGCTGCACGCGCTGGTACGTGCCGTCGGCACGCAGCTCCCACGCCTGCGTGTTGTCGCGCAGGTAGGCGTCGAGGTCGCGCAGGATGCGCTCGCGATGCTTGCGCCGCTCGATGGGGAAGGCGACTTCGACGCGGCGGAAGAAGTTGCGCTCCATCCAGTCGGCGCTCGAGCAGTACAGCTCCTCCCCGCCGGCCTCGGCGCCATCCGCCGCATCGTTCAGAAAATAATAGACGCGCGAGTGCTCGAGGAAGCGGCCGATGATCGAGCGCACGCGGATGTTGGCCGAGACGTACGGAATGCCGGGCCGCAACGCACAGATGCCGCGCACGATCAGGTCGACGCGCACGCCCGCGATGGAAGCCTCGTAGAGCGCCTGGATGATCTGCGGCTCGATCAGCGCATTCATCTTGGCGATGATGCGTGCCGGGCGTCCGGCACGGGCGTTCGCCGCCTCGCGCGCGATCTTCTCGAGCAGCGCGCCGTGCAGCGCGAACGGCGACTGCAGGATCTTGCGCAGGCGCGGCACGCGCGTGAGGCTGGTGAGCTGCAGGAAGATCTCGTGCAGGTCCTCGCCTATCGCCTCGTCGCAGGTGAACAGCCCGTAGTCGGTGTAGGCGCGCGCGGTCTTGAGGTGATAGTTGCCCGTGCCGACGTGGCAATAGCGGCGCAGGTGGCCGCCCTCGCGCCGCACCACCATGATGAGCTTGGCGTGCGTCTTGTAGCCCACCACGCCGTACATTACGTGCGCACCCGCTTCCTGCAGCCGCGTGGCCAGCGCGATGTTGGCTGCCTCGTCGAAGCGGGCCCGCAGCTCGATGATGACCGTGACGTCCTTGCCGGCCTGCGCCGCGTCGACCAGTGCGTCGACGATCTGTGAATCGGCGCCCGTGCGGTACAGCGTCTGCTTGATGGCGAGGACGTCCGCGTCGGCCGCGGCTTGACGCACGAAATCGGTCACGGGCGCGAACGACTGGTAGGGATGGTGCAGCAGCACGTCGTTCTGGCAGAGCGTCGAGAAGATGTCGGTGGTGACGCCCTGCAGGCGAGTCGGCACTCCCGCGGTGAACGCCGGGTATTTCGCGTCCGGACGATCGACGAGGTCATAGATGGCCATCAGTCGATTGAGGTTCACCGGGCCGTCGACGCGGTACAGGTCCTGCTCGCCGAGCGCGAAGTGATTCAGGAGGAACGTGGTGATGTCCGTCGGGCAGTCGTGCGCGGTTTCCAGGCGCACGGCTTCGCCGTAGCGGCGCTGGGCGAGCTCGCCCTCGACGGCGCGCAGCAGGTCGTCGACTTCTTCCTCGTCGACGAACAGATCGCTGTTGCGCGTGACGCGGAACTGGTAGCAGCCGAGCACTTCCATGCCCGCGAACAGGCGCGCGACGAATGTCTCGACCACCGTGGACAGATACACGAAGTCGCGCGGGCCGCTGTCGCCCGGCACGCGGATGATGCGCGGCAGTGAGCGCGGCGCCTGCACGATGGCGAGCGAGGTGTTGCGCCCGAAGGCGTCCTCGCCTTTCACGCGCACGATGAAGTTCAGGCTCTTGTTCTGGATGCGCGGGAAAGGGCGCGCGGGGTCGAGCGCGAGCGGCGAGAGCACGGGCGCGACTTCCTTGTCGAAGTATTCCTCCAGCCAGCGCGCCTGGTCCGGCGACCACGCATCGGCCTCGACGAAGTGGATGCCGTCCCTGCGCATGGCCGGGGTGAGGACGTCGTTGAGCAGGTTGTACTGCTCGCGCACCAGCGCGGTCGCGCGCTCGTGGATCGCGGCGAGCTGCTCGCTCAACGTGAGCGGATCGGGTCCCGGGTGCGGGGAGCCGAGCTCCAGGCGCTGCTTGAGACTGGAGACGCGGATCTCGAAGAACTCGTCCAGGTTGCTGCACGAGATGCCGAGGAAGCGCACGCGCTCGAGCAAGGGCAGCGAAGTGTCCTTGGACTGCTCCAGCACCCGCTGGTTGAACTCGAGGAAGCTCAGCTCGCGGTTGAGATAAAACTGGGGCGCTTTGAGGTTGGGGGCATCCATCTTCTTGATCTGCTTTCGACCCGAAAGCGCGATTTCAGCTCAAACCAGGTTACAGGCGTGTGACGACCGGTCCGGCGTAGACCGCGCCAAGGATCACCGAGTGGCGGGCCCCCGTCACGCTGGGGATATTCCCAGCCTTGCCCGCCAGCGTGCGTGAAGCGAGCCACGCAAAGCCAGTGGCCTCGACGAAATCCGGATCGATGCCGTGCATGCTGCTGGGCTCGATCGAAAGGTTCGGCAGGTGCGCGCCGAGCCGGCGTATCAGGTGGGCATTGTGCGTGCCGCCGCCGCATACGATCAGGCGGGCCGCGTGGCCGGCTTTGCGGGCGGCTTGCGCGATCGACACCGCGGTCAGCTCGCACAGCGTGGCCTGCACGTCCGCTGCGGCCAGCTTGCTCGCGTGACGCAGGTGCGCATCCAACC